>NZ_JAWPOH010000002.1:0-159692 GCF_037671525.1 Methylobacter svalbardensis | reverse complement strand
GGTCAGTAACATCCCCGTTAAACAAAATCCTAGCCAAGTCTTTTGTAGGTGCGTCAGCCTGGCATTGGACTTTAGCTTTCCCAGGGCTGCATCTAAATCAGTGACAAACGATTTTATAAAGTGTGCCGGCTCGTACATCAACATGGTGTTGAAATACGTGGCAGTTTACACTGATTAGCTTACCCGTTTTCCGGCTGTATTTCTAAGCTTAAAAACTTGAACATCGAGTAACAGAGCGCACAAAGATTATGAATAAATTAACAGTGCTCAGGTGCGAGCATCCCCGACTAAGGGTTGGGGCGGGGCATTCAGCTATAGCGTGAACAGGGTTTTATCTTAAATTTGGCAAAGATCTCTGCCTGAACAGAGGAATTCACTAAATCATGAAAAGCATTTCGCTCCAGTAACTGTTCATTCGGTTTACCAAAAATATAACCCTGCCCATAATCAATACCTATTTCTCTTAAAAAATGAATCGTTTTTGGACATTCAACAAATTCAGCTATGGTTTTTTTACCCATTTTTTTTGCAATCTGATGCATTGATCGCACCAACATCTGGTCTGTTTCATCATTCAACAAATTCGTAATAAATTGACCATCAATTTTCACATAATCAACAGGAAACGTTTTCAAATAGTTAAAAGAGCAAAAACCGGCACCAAAATCATCCAACGCAAAATGACAGCCCAGTGCGCGAATGTGATTAATCATCGACCTTGTTTGTTTATAATTCTCTACCGCCGCTGTCTCAGTAATTTCAAAGGTAAGACGTTCAGCTCTGACACCGGTCATTTCAAGTTTTTGTTTGATTGTTGGCAATAAAGATAGATCCTGAAAAGCAATGCTGGACAGATTAACAGCCAAAGAAATATACGACTGCTCGGTGGGCAGATCAGCAAGATAATCAATGGCGCTTTCGACTACCCATAAATCAATACCATGAATCAAGCCCATTCTTTCAGCTGCTGGAATAAACTCACCTGGATCAATCATTACACCATCTTCGCCCCTTAATCGAATTAAGACTTCATAATGGGAAACCTCACCATTAATAAGTTTCACAACTGGCTGAAATACCAGAAAAAAACGTTTGCTTATTAAAGCCTCTCTTATGATTGGAACCCAATAAATATCACGATGTCTTTCTCTAATGGCAGCATCTTCGCTGTCATATTTCCATACTGCATTGCCTCCATAAGTCTTGGCCATACAACAAGCCTGATGGGCCTGGAAAATGAGTTCTCGGGGATGTAGTATTGATTTTGCAGAATTTAACGAACTTAATCCTATAGAAACAGTGATATTGTAAGCAATTTTTTCTATTATAAAACGAAAATTATCTATAGATGTTTTGATTTTTTTCGACCAGATTTCAGCCTGAAGAATTGTGCAGTTATCCAGATAAAGACCGAATTTATCAGAGTCAATCCGGGCAAACAGTCCAACATTATTTAACGCGTTTCTTATCAAACCGATGACTTCTACTAGCAAACGATCTCCGACATCAAAACCTTCCAGTTCATTAAACAGACTGAACCGGTCAAGGTCGATAAACAACAGGACACTGTCCTGAGAAAAGTTTCTACTGTTATTCCGGTTCAATGTCAGCTGGATATGCTGTTCTAAACTGCTCCTGTTAAGCAGACCGGTGAGTTCATCATGTACAACCAGGTACCTGAGCCTTGCATCGACAAGTTCGCGTTCAGATAATTCCGTTAATAGTCTTTCTTCCTGTTTGTAGCGCAGATATTTTTCATTTTTTAAACAAATGAAAAAATTGACAGCCATTTGCAACTCAACCGAGCTATAGTGCTCCTTTAGATGATGAACAAGATACCGATCACCTAAAGTCCAATCAAAATCTGAATATAAGTTTTTTTTTAAAACAATAATAGGAATAAATACTCCACCATCCCCATCGGAAAAAGAGGTATACAAATCTTTAATCTGACAACCGGGTAAGTCATCACTGATAATAATTAGGCCTATCGCTTCCGGGTTTTCGTAATATTCCCTGGAAATATTATAAATTTCAGTGCCATTAACGGCAAATTTAAAATTATAAAAGCCCTTGTTTTGTAATTCCTCGGTGATCCTTGCTATTGAAGACTCATTAGTTTCAGCAATAATAATAACTTCTTGTTTTCGCGAATCAAATAACACACTAATCTCCAAACAGAATTGTCAGGCATAATAATCAGATTTTAGGGAACTTCTAAAAACTTCGCTCGCCTACAAGTTAAACGCAAGCGTAATCTATTTTTAGAAGCCCCCTTTATATTTTTATTGCTTACGAAACTCAAACTGTCTAAATTAACACTAGCTCTAATAGTTTCTTTTCTTGAATTCCTTCAAATCCTAACTAGTCTATATGATAATGGTTCATTATGTGAACTCCATCAAATAAAGTATAGACAATAATATTTAATTTCCTATGTTAGCGGCCATTTCTTCTAATTTAAAAATTTCAGATTTGTTCAGGGGGGATTTGCAGCTAACTTCTCCACCTAACATCTATTTTGAACTGAAACAAGCCATTGAAAATCCTGATAAATCAATTACGGATATCGGTTTTATCATTGAACAAGATCTTGCATTATCGATTCGGATGCTTAAAATAGTTAATAGTGCTTTTTTTGGACTTCCTGGACAAATCGCATCGATTAAGTACGCTATAACCATTATTGGTGTCCAGAAATTACAAAATCTGGTACTGGCTACTGTAATTATTGACAAGTTTTCATCAATGCCCGGAGGTCTCCTGTCCATGCAAGACTTCTGGGCCAGAAATTTACGTTGTGCACTCATTAGCAAAGAACTCTGCATTTATGACAACAACAAGAACGATCTTGACTCAATATTTATTTGCGGATTACTGCACGATATTGGCCAGCTGGTTTTCTATCGCAGAATTCCTGAATTAGCACGTCAAATCGGTCTTTTAATTGAATTGAACGATGTCGATGAAATTGAAGCAGAAAACAATATACTTGGTTTTAATCATTATCAGACAGGTGCCGAATTAGCCCGGTTATGGAGACTACCTGAAATCATCATTGAAACCATCGCTCAACATGACCATCCTGATTATACCGGCGTGTTTGCAGATGCAGTATCAATCATAAGAACCGCTAATTATCTGTGTAAAATTGACGCAAAGCACCCCCTTCCAAATATTGTTTACAACAATATACCGGCAGACGATTTGAGTAACATCATTGATAAAGTTCATAATCAATTTGAAGCTATTTTTAAACTCTTCTACTCAACACACTAAACTAAACTAAAAATTATACTTATTAACATCAATGATCCAACCTAAGGTATCGCAACAAAATTAAGGATTTTACAGAATAACTATTTATCGGCTGGCTTAAGGAATATGGTTACGTTAATTTAGGCGTTGTTGAATAAATCAGTCTTTAGATTAAGCAAGCTGATGCGCGAGTGATTATCCACCGCCACACAGCGAGACCAGTATATTCTAACTATTGCGCAATAATCACAAATCGCAAGACAGCAAAAAACGTAAGCAACGGATCAGTGTGTTCGCACTCAACAGAATGACAAGGGATAGCCGGTGTCGATAAAAATTTAACTAACGCTAAAAATGAGTTGATTTTAGCTAAAGTTTAATTTATTCACCAATGCAGGAGTATAAGCGGGGAAAAGTCTTATACCATATCAGAAAACCGGATGGTATCCTGATATGGTTTCAGGTCGGTTTTAGATCAAACTTTTCAAGTCATTGAATGCTTTTAGCGCATTTCTTAATTCTTGTTCAGCTTCTTGTAACGCTGCTTCTTTAGCATGTTTTCTGGCCAACTTTAGTATGTTATTAGCTTTTGAGCGAGCAATATCAACTTTATCATTAGCATTGATTTCTTTGCTTGCATCCGATGCGTCTTTAATAAGTTCAGCAACTTGTTCCCCTTCCGAACCACTAGTCACAGCATCCAGTGCTACTTTAATCTTACCGGCTACTATATCAATTGCCTCAGCAGGAGCATATGTAACTCTACCAGCATCAGTTTCAGCTAATACTGAAGTTGAAACAGCACCCATAGAAGCTGCAATTAATAAAGATAGTAAGATTTTTTTTAAGATTTTCATATTAGCCAGTCCTCAAGTATTGTTATATTGGAGTTAAGCATTACAACTATTTTAAAAAATAGCTCTGTGCCGAAGCCAATTCTAACACATTTTGAATCTTTTCAACCAGCCATGAAAGAGTGATTTATAGTGAGTTTTGAATTTTAAAATCAGATCCAATCACATTGATAAGATGATTGAATCTGGCTTTATAGCATATATATGCCTTCGTTAATTAAGCTACATAGACCTGTCTGCCAATCAAGCTCAGTTCTTAGTCCATGCGTTTGTTATGCCGCTTAATCAGATCAGGTTTCTATAATTATTAATGAGTTAAATCGTATTTAGCTTTCATTTCTGTAAATAATGCTAAAGATGACGCTAAGTCAGCTTCTCCAGCTTCAATATTACCAGCATCAATAGACTTACGAGCTTTTTTTAATAGAGTAGTTGCTTTTTGACGTTGACGTTCGGTAATTTCAAAACGGAATTCTTTTGAATCATGGGCAGCTTTAAGAATATCTTTTGAAGCGCTTGCTAAGTCACCACTTTTAATTGCGGCTTGTGCAGTTGCTATTCCTGCAAGGGTGCTTTCAATGGCTTCTTTAACTGCCGCTTCACCTTCAGGCGCAGCAAAAGCAGAAGACGAAATTGCAGCCATAGACAGTGCCATAACAAGAGAAACTAAGATTTTTTTAAATACATTCATTAGATTAAACCTATATTGTTGATATTTAACGTATTCAGCATAACTATTAAAATGTGAGTTTTTGCAAAAAAGCAAAAACCCAACATAATGAATGGCTAATACTAGCGATTATTCTAGCACATAAAAAAGTGAATTCGAGGTTAATGAGAATTATTCATCATCCCGCTTAACATCAAGGGTTATTTCTCCTGCCTGATTTTCGGACACAATAAATAAAATCGGCGCACAGCAAACCGAACAGTCTTGGTAATATTGCTGTGGCCCCGAACTGGTATCTACCAACACATCCAGGGATTCACCGCAATACGGGCAAACGATAATAATTTCATCGAGATCGTGCATTATTGAACCTTTTTGAGCAAAGCGTCCAGCCAGGACATAGGTAGAATGCGTTTAAGAAATGCAAATAGATAAGTCGGAAAAGTCACGTAATAACGTATTTTAGGATGCTTGGCTTCCAGTGCGTGGATAACTTTTTCGGTAACGGCAAAAGCCGGCAGGGTAAAAGGCGCTACGGCTCCTTCTTTTTGCAAGCGTACTTCCATGATTTTATAGGTTTGATTATGGAAGCTGTGGGTCGGGTCTATATTTTTTTTGTACAGGGCAAAGGCATTTTTTCTAAAGTCACTTAGGATCGGCCCGGGTTCAACCAACGAAACATGAATATTAGTACCGTAAAGCTCCAGGCGCAGGGTATCAGCCAAACCTTCCAGAGCAAACTTGCTGGCATTATAAGCTCCCCTATAGGGCATCGCGACAAGTCCCAAAATGGAACTGTTATAAATAATGCGTCCATGCCCCTGTTGGCGCATCAAGGGGATGATCAGATTGGTCAGTTCATGGGTGCCAAACAGGTTGGTTTCAAACTGAAGCCTGAGCACATCGCGGGTTAAATCTTCAACAGCGCCGGGTTGGCCAAAAGCACCGTTGTTAAATAAGGCATCAATTTTTCCACCGGTTAATTGAACTGCCAAATTAACCGCTTGTTGAATGCTGTTGCTGTCAGCCAAATCCAGTTGTATAGCGGTAAAACCTTGCTGTTGTAAACGGGACACAGCTTCCTGTTTTCTTGCGGTAGCAATGACGTTGTAACCGCGTTTTTTTAATTCTACAGCGGTGGTGTAACCAATGCCGGTAGAGCAACCGGTGATTAGTATTGTTTTAGATGAGATCATTAAGACAATTAATTGTGATGAGCCGGTCGAATTACTTAACTAATTCCTGCTCGGTAAAATAAAAAGTTTTTCCGTTGCTGCTGCAACTGACTAAAAAAACCAATGCTTTTTTGGTGCTTTGACTATGCAATTCAGATGAATCAACACGGATACATAACCCTGTAGCCAATGCTTTTTCTGCTGCTTGCCTCCTTAATCGCTCAATTTCGGGAAGTCTGTTCTGGTAATTTTTGACGACATCCGGTAATTGATCGGAAACATAAGGAGGAATAGAAAATGCTGAAAATTTCTCGGGGTTATTTTTAATCAGAAACTGATTTTTTGCACTTTCATTCGTTGCTTCTTGTTTTAACTGGGTTTCTTTTCTCAGTAATCGCTCTTGCCGAAGTTTATCATCTTGTTCTTTTTGCTTTAAAACTTGTTTTCCTTGCTCCGGATCACTAGAACCGCCTGTTTTAACATTAATTTGTCCAGTTTTTTGCGCCTGATCGCAAGGCTTTGATTGATAATTCGTTTTTCCAGTAACGTCCGTACATTTGTAAATTCCTGCAAAAGCACAGGTAGAAAAAAGACTTCCTAAAATAAGCAGTGTAATTCTCATTTTTTCCTCGTTTGCTCTTTCATAAGTAACAGTTCGCAAGAATATAGGTGATAAAGACAAGCGGATTAAAATAATAATTGATTTTTAAATCAAGTGCTTAAGATGTTCCAATAAGCGATACCATACAATAAGCTATTGATTTTACAGTAAAATAAACCATTAAGTACAGCAGCCCTTTTGATAAAGATAATTTGTTCAAATTAATAATAACAAATTAAAAGTATTTAAAATCTATTATTACTATTAAGTAAGCATGATCTTGTTGATAAGTCATTTTTTAGTAATTAAATCAGTTTGTTGTAGTAGATGGTAAAGTGCGTTTAAGGTTATCCAGATGCTGTGGATGAATTGTGGGTAATTAAGGGATTAAGCTTATCCACAACATTGTCCACAACTTATTAAGAGTTTTTTAACAGATTTACTCTATGTTGTCTTGGTCAATAACTGTATAAAATAGGCAACCTTTTGTTGAAAACATAATTTACAGATAATAAATTGGTCAAATAAAAACCTGCTTAGTGCTTAATGTGTAAGGCTTTCGTACTGTGTTTAAGATTAATAACCTCATCATGTCAGAACAACTATGTTAGAAAAAAACGGCGATAAAAATACCGTTCAACCGGCATTAATGCGGTTGAAAAATTATATTAATCAAGAGATTATCGGACAGGATGTGCTGGTCGAACGGATGTTGATCGGTCTGTTGTCCGACGGTCACATTCTGGTTGAAGGCGCTCCGGGTCTTGCCAAGACCCGGGCAATCAATGTATTAAGCAAAGGCATACAAGGCGATTTTCATCGGGTACAGTTCACCCCCGATTTATTGCCTGCCGATTTAACCGGCACTGAAATTTACCGTCCCCAGCAAGGCACCTTTGAATTTCAAAAAGGGCCTCTGTTTCATAATTTGATATTGGCTGATGAAATCAACCGATCACCGGCGAAAGTGCAGGCGGCGTTATTGGAGGCGATGGCCGAGCGGCAAATAACCGTAGGTCAGGCGACTTATCCGCTGCCGAAATTGTTTATGGTGATGGCAACGCAAAACCCAATTGAACAGGAAGGCACGTATCCGCTCCCGGAAGCGCAGCTGGATCGTTTTTTGCTGCATATAAAAATTGATTATCCAAAAGCGGAACATGAAAAAAGTATTTTGCATTTGGCCAGAACGGAAGCGCGTTCCGGCTCGGTAAGAAATGGCGATCAGTTTGAGCCGCTTGAGCAAAAAACCTTGTTTGCCGCGCGTAACGAGGTGCTGGATTTGCATATGGCAGAAAGTCTTGAAAACTATTTGCTGCAAATTATTCTGGCTACCCGTAATCCTGCGGCTTATGGAGAGGATCTGGCAGCTTGGTTGCAATATGGCGCAAGCCCTAGAGCCAGCATAGCGTTGGATCGTTGTTCCAGAGCTAAAGCCTGGTTGGCGCAACGCGATTTTGTCAGCCCGGAAGATATTCAGGATATGGCCTTTGATGTATTGCGGCATCGGTTGATATTGTCATATGAAGCCGAGGCGGAAGGCATCACTACGGATCATTTTATTAAAGAACTGATTGCCAGAGTTGCTGTACCGTAATGTTTTTTGCTAAACAAGCAGGTCTAGCCGAGGCCTCAGCCGGTGAATTGGTTTCAGTGTCGTTAAAAACGCTGATCGATTTGGCCAGACCGGCAGCGGGATTAAACCTGAAACATTCAGCCATACGTGCAGGACAAAGCGGCGGTTATGTATCCAGGTTTAAAGGACGCGGCATGGAGTTTGAAGAAGCCAGAATTTACCAAGCGGGCGATGACATACGCAGCATCGATTGGCGGGTCACCGCGCGCACCGGAAAAACCCATACCAAGGTGTTTCGCGAGGAACGCGAAAGACCGGTATTTATTTCTGTGGATAACCGCCTTGCGATGCATTTTGCGACACGTGGTGTTTTTAAATCGGTACTGGCTGCAAAACTAGCCGGTTTGCTGGCATGGGCGGCTCAGCATCATGGCGACAGGATTGGCGGGCAGATATTTACCGACACAGTGTGCCGGGAATTAAAACCGCAAAATGGCCGACATGCCGTGTTGCGGTTTTTAAATGCTATTGTTTGCGGGAGTGACTTTAGCCACCGGGCGACTGAAGTCGCCCCTACAGCCGCCCCCACCGTTACCTTGGAACGGGTGCTGGCAAGGCTTATGATCCATGCCCGCCCCGGCAGTCGGGTTTATATGATCAGCGATTTTCGTGGCATTAATGATCAGGTTGAAAACTATCTGGCAAAGCTGTCGCGACATTGCGAGGTGGTGTTGATTTTTATTTACGATCCGCTGGAAAGTCATTTGCCGGACAAAGGCCGCTATCGCTTTATCGCCAAGGATGGTGTGTATGCCGCAAGCCTGTCGGGAACAGGCGCGGCGATCGACGAGCAGCGTGATGTGGTGATTGATACCGGCGATAGGCAGCGACTATTAAAATATCAACAACATTTTACCCAGCGACTGCATAAGCTGGAGCAGATAGCAAAAAAATTGGGTCTGGCGTTTATTCAATGCAGTACCACAGACGATCCGATACAACGTTTACGATAAATGAATCCTACTCTCCTTGATTTAAAAGACATCCACGAACCCGAAGTCATAGGCTGGTGGCCTCCGGCTATCGGCTGGTGGATCTTAGCGGTATGCATTCCGTTGCTGATTATTTTCTTTATCTGGCTATATAAAAGGCTGACCCGCAAGACCGCGCTTAAAACGGCCAGAAAAATATTGACTCAGATCAAACATGACGCTACGCGGGATAACCTTCAAAAATTATGCGCTGTTTCGGTACTGCTCAGGCGCGTAGCGATCAGCGTGTCGCCTCGGGTAAAGGCTGCCGGATTGACCGGGCGCCAATGGCTGGAATTTCTCGACACTTCGGTAAAAGCTGAGCCGTTTACGGAGGCTATCGGTCAACTTCTGGTTGATGCGCCCTATCGAAAAACGCCGCCTACAGAACTGGAAATTTTCCAACTGATCGAGCTATGCGAAGACTGGCTTAAAGCCCAGATAAAAACATGATTCACTTTGAATGGCCTTGGCTGCTGGCCGCCTTACCCTTGCCTTTAATCGTTCGCTGGTTGTTTCCTGCAAACAAACCTGCTGAACAGGCGGCATTAAAGGTTCCGTTTTTAGACGATCTTTCCGATGTCGAAACCCGGGCTGTTGCCCAAACCCAAGCGTGGCCGTTATTGCTGGCGGCGCTTGCCTGGTTGTTACTGGTCATCGCCTGCACCCGCCCGCAATGGCTCGGTGAGCCGATTGAGCAGGCGGTCAGTGGTCGGGATTTAATGTTGGCGGTGGATTTGTCCGGCAGCATGGAAGAACAGGATTTTGTGATTAACAAACGGGCTGTTGACCGGCTGACAGCTGCCAAAGGCGTCGCCGGAGATTTTATCAACCGGCGTGTCGGCGACCGGGTGGGCTTGATCCTGTTCGGCACCCAGGCCTATTTGCAAACGCCGTTAACCTTTGACCGAAAAACCGTGATGACCTTGTTAAACGAGGCCGTCATCGGCCTTGCCGGGGACAATACCGCGATAGGCGACGCGATCGGCTTGGCGGTCAAGCGTCTTGAAAACGAGCAGGCCAACAGCCGGGTCCTGGTGTTGATGACTGACGGCGCCAATACCGCCGGCGAAGTTTCACCGTTAAAGGCCGCCGAATTGGCCGCCGCCAATCATCTGAAAATTTACACGATCGGCATAGGCGCTGACGAAATGATCGTGCGCAGTTTTTTCGGCAACCGCAAGGTTAATCCGTCCGTCGATCTGGACGAGAAAACCTTGATCAAGATTGCCGAAATGACCGGCGGCCAATATTATCGGGCCAGAAATACCGATGAGCTGAATAATATTTACATGAGGCTGGATGAGTTGGAACCGGTTGAGAAAGATAAACAATATTTCAGGCCCCGTAGCGAATTGTATTTCTGGCCGTTGTCGCTGGCATTGGGTCTGGCGACGGTTATTGCTTTGTCGAAGGTGCGATTGTGATGAACCTAGTCGAGTTTCATTTTATCAGGCCGTACTGGTTATTGGCCGGTTTACCTTTTCTGGCGATCGTGGTGTTAATGCTCAGAAACAAGTTGGCTCAAGGCAACTGGTCGGTAGTATGCGACGCCGCATTATTGCCGTATCTGTTGCAGGAAAAGCCGGTCAATCAAAGCCGCTGGCCGTTAACAGCCGGTGCTGTTGCGGCCCTATTGGTGATTATTGCGCTGGCCGGGCCAACCTGGGAGCGATTGCCATCGCCGGTATTTAGAAACGATTCGGCGTTGGTCATTGTTCTGGATTTGTCTCGTTCCATGGATGCCGCCGATATTAAACCCAGTCGTTTGATTATGGCGAGATACAAAATCGCCGATATGCTAAAGCAGCGCAAAGACGGGCAGACCGCATTGCTGGTTTATGCCGGCGACGCGTTTACCGTTACGCCGCTGACCGATGATACCGAGACCATAGACAGCCAGTTGTCGGCATTAAATACCGACATTATGCCCAGCCAGGGCAGTAATACGGTGTCGGCATTGGACAAAGCCGTTGAATTGTTCAAGCAGACCGGCCTGCAAAAAGGCCAGATCTTGTTGGTTACCGACGGTGTTGATGTGGATAAAACCTTGCCCGCAGTAAAATTATTGGATAAGCACCAGCTGTCGATATTAGGTGTCGGGACCGATGACGGCGCACCGGTAGCGCTGCCTGAAGGCGGATTTCTTAAAGATGGGCAAGGTACTATAGTGGTGCCCAAATTAAATTCCCATGAGTTATCAAAGCTGGCGCAGGCAGGCAACGGTATTTATCAAACCATAACGACAGATGACACGGACATTCAAACCATACAGGCAACCCTGGATAGACCGGTAAAGCAGTCTGGTAAGGAAAACAACAACTTATTATTGGATCAATGGGCGGATAAAGGCCCCTGGTTGTTATTGCTGGTTTTGCCGCTGGCCGCGCTGACGTTCAGGAAAGGTCTGTTATGTTTTGCCTTATTGCTGATCTTGCCGCTGCCTAAAAACAGTTATGCATTGGGTTGGCAGGATTTATGGCAGACCAAAGACCAACAGGCGCAGCAGGCTTATAAAAAGCAGGATTATGCCAAGGCGGCGGAGCAATTTGCAAACCCGGACTGGAAAGCGGCGGCGCACTATAAAGCCGGTGAGTATGACAAGGCGCTGGAAAGCCTGAACAGCAGCAAGTCTGCCAGCAGCGCTTACAATCAGGGCAATGCGCTGGCGAAAGCCGGTCAGTTGGAAGAGGCTATAAAAGCTTACGACAAAGCACTGGCTATGAATCCTAACAATAGCGACGCCAAACACAACAAGGCTGTCGTAGAAAAAGAACTGGAAAAGCAAAAGCAGGATCAGAAAAAGGACGAGAAACAACAAGCCAAAGGCGATTCTGAGCAAAACAAGGAGGGCGAAAAACCGGAAAAATCAGACGAACAGAATCCGGATCAAAATAAAAACGAGGAAAAGCCCGAACAAAAACCTGAACGGAAGCCATCGGATCAACAACAGTCGGAAGAAAATCAACAGCAAAATAAAGCCGAGGAAAAAAAGCCGGAAGCCTCACAATCCCAGCAAGCCGAGCAAGGCAAAGACGAAGCTAACAAGCAAGACAAAGAGCAAATACCTGCTACGCCTGAGCTATCGGATGAACAACGGCAAGCCAACGAACAATGGCTTAAAAGAATTCCCGACGATCCTGCCGGTTTGTTAAAACGTAAATTTAAATATCAATACGGGCAGCGAGGTCCTCAAACAACGGGTGATGCCGACAATTGGTAGGCAATTTTCTCAAAATATCGGTCGATTAATCTAAATGATGAACATGAACGCTATAAAAAAAATATTCTTTCTTCTGTTACTGTTGAGTTTCGTGCCTGCCAATGTACTTGCAGCGCAAATCAGTGTGTCGTTCGATCGTAACCCGGTCAGTCTTAATGAATCCTTCCAGATCATTTTTACGGCCAATGACGCGCCGGATAAAGACCCCGATTTCGCCCCGTTGGAACAGGATTTCGAGATACTCGGTCAAAGCCAGAGCAGCAATTCATCCTGGGTTAACGGACAGTCCAGCAGGACTATACAGTGGACGCTTAACGTGATGGCCAAACATTCGGGCAGTCTGATTGTTCCGGAGGTGAGGTTTGGCGATGATGTCAGTCAGCCAACACCTATTCTGGTTACTGAGGCGACGGTCAATAAAGCCGTCGAGACTGACGATGATTTGTTTCTGGAGGTTGAGGCAAATCCTCAGAGCCCCTATGTGCAATCCCAGGTTCTGTTTAACGTGCGTTTGTATAGAAGAGTAGAAATCACTCAGGCCGCTTTGAATGAGCCGGAACTGGGCGACGCGGTGATTGAAAAGCTGGGTGATGACAGTAATTACAATACCCAGATCAACGGGGTGAATTACCTGGTTACCGAGCGCAAGTATGCGATTTTTCCGCAAAAAAGCGGTCCTGTGACTATCAAGCCGCTGGTATTAACCGCAGAGGTTGTGGCTAATAGCCGCCCGGATTTTAACGGCTTTTTTAGCGCCAAGACGACCCGAACCAAAAAGATTTCATCCAAATCGGTGATACTGGAGGTGAAACCGATTCCGGCAACTTTTACCGGAAAGCATTGGCTTTCAGCGGAACAACTGGTGATAAAGGAAGAATGGTCGGGCGATAACCAGCAAATGAAAGTCGGCGAACCTTTGACCCGAACCTTGACGCTGTTGGCAAAAGGCACGACAGTCGGCCAATTGCCCGAGTTAAATGCCGGAAAAACTGACGAGCAGCTGAAAACCTATCCCGATCAGCCGGTATTGCGCGAGCAGAAGAAACCGGATGGGTTGATTGCTTTCCGGGAAGAAAAAATTGCCGTCATTCCATCTAAAGCGGGATTCTATAAATTACCGGCGATTGAAATCCCCTGGTTTAACAGCCAAAGCCAAAAAATGGAAATAGCCAAAATCCCGGAAACCACGATCACGGCGCTTGAGGCGGCGGGAATCCTGCCGGACATGGCAGTTCCCGTAGCCCCGGCGACGGCGCAACTGCAGCAAAAAGTCGAACAAGCCACGCCGATTATCAACCAGCCGCAACAGCAAAATATCTGGCTATGGGTATCGGTATTTCTAGGGTTAGGCTGGCTGGCGACATTGATCTATTTTCTGGTTAAGCGCCCGGCTAAAAAACCGGTAGTGGAAAAAAACGAGCGGGAAATAGGCTTGGAAGCTTGTGTAAAAAGCCTGAAAAAAGCCTGTGCCGATAATAACGCCGTAGCGGCCAAAGATGCGTTGTTGGCATGGGGACGACAAAAGTCTGGTGCGGCCAGCCTGGGTGCAATCGCCGCAGAAAGCGATGCTAGGTTAAGGGATGAAATCCTGTATTTGAATCAGGTTTTATATGGCAAGGGCGTAGAGCAGTGGCAGGGGAAAAAGCTGTTTCAGGCATTTGTTGAAAATAAAGCCAGAGAAAAAATAGCGGTTGCGGACGATGATAAATTGGAGCCGCTTTATCGTTTGTGATTAGAGCGACCAATGCAAGTTTTGCCTTCCTCAACATCATTGCTTCGGAACAGGTGCAGGTCTAGCGTTTCCGTCGAATTACAATGCCTTAAAATATTCCAGCGCCATAAACAGCGCGGCAATTGATCTGGCTTCGGTACATTCGCCGGTAGCCAACAATGCATTAATATTGCTTAATTTCCAGGGAATAACTTCCAGCTCTTCCGGTTCGTCGCCTTCCAATTTTTCGGCATATAAATCCTGGGCAAGCACAATCTCGGTCATGTGTTCCAGATAGGACGGTGCGATCGAAAAAGTGCTTAAATGATGCAGGCTTCTGGCGCCAAAGCCGACTTCTTCTTTAAGCTCCCGGTTTGCGGCATCGAGAAAGGATTCTCCTGCATCGGTTTTACCCTTGGGCAAGCCCAATTCATAACGATGTACACCGGCGGAATATTCCCTGATTAGCAATACCGTTTCCGCATCCAGCATCGGCACAATCAGTACCGCGCCGCTGCCGGAATTACCACGAGCCAGACGTTCGTAGTTGCGCAGCTCGCCATTGCTGAATTCAATATCCAGCGATTCGATGCGGAATAACCGGCTGGTAGCGATGGTGGTTTTGTTAAGGATGGTCGGTTTTTGGCTCATTGTGGTATTTTATGAAGTATTTTTTGTAAATATAACGCACTATGATGATCGATTGGAAGATTGATTGGAACAAGGTTGATACTGTTTTGTTGGATATGGATGGCACGCTGCTGGATTTGAATTTTGACAATCATTTCTGGAAGGAGTTTGTGCCGCTTAAGTTTGCCGAAAAACAGGGCTTGTCGATAGAAGCCGCAAAGCGGCAGTTGGAGCCGCGCTTTAAAAGCATGGAAGGCAAACTGGAATGGTATTGTCTGGATTACTGGAGTGAGGTTTTAGCGTTGGACATTGCCGGATTGAAAGCGGAGATTTCCGGGTTGATTGCCATATTGCCGCATGTCACGGAGTTTCTAGAAAAAGCGCATCAATCGCCCAAAAAAGTGTATTTGGTCACCAATGCGCATCGGGGCAGTCTGGGACTTAAAATGGGAAAAACCTGCTTACAGCCGTTTTTCGACGGCATTATCAGCTCCCATGATCTTGGCTATCCGAAGGAACACGCCGATTTTTGGCGCTTGTTGCAACAGCGTGTCTCGTTTGAAAAACAAGCTACGCTGTTGATCGATGATAGTCTGGCGGTACTTAATTCCGCCAAGCAGTTCGGTATAGCGCATTTAATTTCGGTGAGCAGGCCCGACACCCAGCAGCCTAAAAAAGAAATAACCGCTTATCCTGCTATTGAGGATTTTCGGGAGTTGATGGCTGGACTTTAATTGAATACACCAAAAGCATCGTCCACGAAAGACACGAAAAGCACGAAAAACCCCCACAATATGATTACTTTCTAAGTAATCGATCAAAAGTCGTTTAACATTTTTTACTTACCACGAAGTTTTATGTTTTTCTTCGTGATCTTCGTATCTTCGTGATGAATAAGAGGACAAATGGTTTTTCGTGTCTTTCGTGCTTTTCGTGGATCAACTGATTTTTCTAGGTTGATTAGGACGTTTTCCTTGATATTCGTTTTTGATTCTTTCAGGTCTTTTTTCCGGCTTTACAATTTCAGCCAACAGGTCGGCTGTAATGGGTAACACCGGAATTTTCTGGCCAATATATTCTTCGATATCCGGCATTGAATAGGCGTATTGTTCACAGATAAAACTGATCGCGACACCGCTGGCACCAAAACGCGCGGTGCGACCGATTCTGTGTACATAATCTTCCACATCCTGCGGTAAATCGTAATTAAAGACATGAGAAACATCGGCAATATGCAGGCCTCTGGCCGCAACATCGGTCGCAATCAACAGGGTGATTTTGTTTTCCTGAAAATCGCTTAACAAGCGCTGGCGTTTGTCTTGCGGTACATCACCACTGAGCGCGGCAGTTTTGTAGCCGTTAGCATTGAGGGTGTCATCGAGTCGTTCGGCACAGCGCTTGGTGTTAACGAAAATAATGCTGCGCTGCGGCTTATGCTGATTCAATATGCCGACCAATAAAGGGATTTTTTGCTCATTCGAAGGACAAAATGCGCTTTGTTGTATGGCTTTAGAGGTGACTTCTTCGGTTTCGATGCGTATCAAAACCGGATTGTTCATGTGTTCATAAGCCAGCTCGGTCACTTTGTAGGATAACGTCGCCGAGAACAGCATATTTAAGCGCTGATCCGGCGGCGGCATACGTCGCAATAAAAAACGGATGTCTTTAATAAAACCCAAATCAAACATACGGTCGGCTTCATCCATCACCGTGACTTGCACATTATCCAGGGTGAAGGCATTTTGCCGGTAAAAGTCGATGATGCGACCAGGTGTGCCGATGATAATATCGATATTAGACTTTAGACTGTCCAGTTGTTTTTGGTAGTCCGTGCCGCCGTAAATGAGCGCCAATTTAAGATTAAGATGCTTGCCCAGTTGTACCGCATCCTTGTGGATCTGAATGGCTAACTCGCGAGTTGGCGCGAGAATAATCGCTCTGGGATATTTGATTTGTTTGCTTTTGGCAGCGACTTTGGGCGCTGGTTTTTCTGTATCAATATCATCGTCGGCTTGCGCCTCTGTTTCTGCATCGTCCTCGGCATCATTGATTAAATGTTGAAAAGTTGCCAGCAAAAAAGCGGCGGTTTTACCGGTTCCGGTTTGAGCTTGCCCCGCAACATCCATACCTCGTAACGACAAGGGTAGGGCTCTTCTTTGGATCGGGGTGCAGTGATCAAAACCGGCGTCTTGTAAACTGCGCAGGATGGAATCAGACAATTCAAGATTGCTGAAGCGGGTTTGGGTTAAATGTGTATTATTCATAGCGTATAGCATAGCGTAAAAATCAAATGAGCTGAAATTGATTGACTCCCAGCTTCATCCCTCCTATAGTTTTGGTTTTAATTTCTAGGAGACATAATGTGAGTGATTCAGTCCTTCATGTAAGCGATAGTGAGTTTAACGAAACTGTTATTAAAGCTGCGGGTCCCGTCCTGGTTGACTACTGGGCTGAATGGTGTGGACCGTGCAAAATGATTGCACCGATTCTGGATGATATCGCCAAAGAATATGCGGGCAAGTTGACCGTGGTAAAATTGAATATAGATGAAAATCCGGAAACTCCTCAACACTACGGTGTACGCGGCATTCCCACGTTGATGCTGTTTAAAGACGGCGAAGTGGAAGCGACTAAAGTCGGTTCATTGTCAAAATCGCAACTTGCCGCCTTTATTGATAGCAATATTTAAACTTATCAGCTCCATGGACAGTATTTGCTCCTTGGAAATTGCTTCTGCGTCGCTTTAGGCGATATAGAATGATTGCCGGGAGCAATCGAATCGCTGCCTCATTACTCAGATTGGGCTCAGGCCCGTCACAAAAAATTGGACGGGGCTGAGTACTTGAGTTACACTTATGCAGTGTGCTAATCATGCGCACCCAATCATATCGTCCGATAAACTACACCCCTGAATTATAATCCTGTCCTAGTCGTTGCGGTTTAACACCGTAGTTACTTTTCCTTGAGTTGTCCTTTTATGAATCTAACTGAGTTAAAATTAAAACAAATAAGTGAAGTTATTGAAATCGCCGAGTCCCTTGGGCTTGAAAATGTAGCCAGATCGCGAAAGCAGGATTTGATTTTCGCTATCCTGAAAAAACAGGCAAAAGCCGGTGACGATATATCAGGCGATGGTGTGCTGGAAATTTTACAGGATGGTTTTGGTTTTTTACGTACGCCGGGCTGCTCCTATTTAGCGGGTCCAGACGATATTTATGTTTCACCCAGTCAAATCAGACGATTTTCTTTAAAGACCGGGGACACGATTAGCGGGAAGATCAGACCGCCCAAAGATAACGAACGTTATTTTGCGATGCTCAAAGTTGACCAGATCAATTTTGAACCTCCGGAAAATACCAAAAACAAAATCACCTTCTCAAATCTGACGCCCTTATTTGCCAAACAAAGATTCGTCCTTGAGCAGGGCAACGGTACCAGTGAAGATTTAACCGGGCGGATGATAGATTTAATAGCCCCCATCGGAAAAGGTCAACGCGGATTGATCGTATCGCCGCCTAAAGCCGGTAAAACCATGATCCTGCAAAGTCTGGCTCAGGCGATTGCAGAACAAAATCCTGAATGTTATCTGATTGTGTTGTTGATCGACGAACGTCCCGAAGAAGTCACCGAAATGGAGCGCTGCGTTCGCGGCGAAGTCATTTCCAGCACCTTTGATGAACCGGCAACCCGGCATGTACAGGTTGCAGAAATGGTCATCGAAAAGGCGCGTCGATTGGTCGAACATAAACACGATGTAGTCATTTTGTTAGACTCGATTACGCGTCTGGCCAGAGCTTATAATACTGTTGTGCCATCGTCAGGCAAAATATTGACCGGTGGTGTTGATGCCAATGCGCTGGAAAAACCGAAACGGTTCTTCGGTGCGGCACGAAATATTGAAGAGGGCGGCAGCCTGACCATTATTGCCACTGCGTTGGTTGATACCGGGTCGAGAATGGACGAGGTTATCTATGAGGAATTCAAGGGTACCGGCAACATGGAGTTGCATCTGGATCGCAAGATTGCCGAGAAAAGAATTTACCCAGCGATTAATATCAATCGTTCCGGTACGCGCCGCGAAGAGTATCTGATTGATCCTGATACCCTGCAAAAAACCTGGATTTTACGCAAAATTCTTCAGCCCATGGATGAAACTGCGGCTTCAGAATTTTTGATCGGCAAGCTTAAAGATTTTAAAACGAATGCAGAATTTTTTGATTCGATGAAGCGGTAGTGTTTGAGCATCATCTATAAAATCTCTTAAAATACAGCATCTTTGCTGTTAGATAAGACGGTAGCCGAGCTATGCTAACAATTGATCGGAGCCGTCGATGCGTAAAAAAGCGGTTTTAGCTTATGCCCGATTGCTGGCCGGGTTGTGGCTATGTATTTTTGCTTTTTCCGCGCAGGCGCTGGACGTATTGCTTGCTAATGCCTGGAATGAGCGTCTGGAGCCGTCGGCATACTGGGTCAGTGAAAAGCTGGATGGAGTGCGTGCAGTATGGGATGGCGCACAGCTGCGCACGCGCAACGGCCATTTAATTCATGCGCCGGCCTGGTATATCGCCGGTTTCCCCAAAGATGCGATGGACGGCGAACTCTGGATGGGCCGCAAACGCTTTGAAGAGGTTTCCGGAGCAGTGCGTCAACAGGCGCCAAATGATGTTTTATGGCGACAGATTCATTATCGTATTTTTGAGCTGCCCAACAGGCCGGGTGATTTTTCTGCGCGTATTGTTGAGATGCAGCGCATCAGCCAAGCAGCCAGTGTGCCGTGGCTGACGCCGGTTGAGCAGTTTCGTGTCGGTAATGCGGATGCGTTGCGACACAAGCTCGATGCGGTGGTAGCTGAAGGCGGGGAAGGCTTGATGCTGCATCGCGCCGATGCCGGTTACCAGACCGGTCGCTCAAACGCGCTACTCAAGCTCAAACCGTTTGACGATGCCGAAGCTCGCGTGGTGGCGCATAGACCGGGAACCGGGCGCAATGCCAAAAGATTAGGTGCGCTTCAGGTTGAAACGGCAACAGGGTTAAGCTTTCGCATCGGTAGCGGCTTTAGCGATAAGCAGCGTGAAAACCCTCCGCTAATCGGCACAGTGATTAGCTATCGCTACAACGGCCTGACCAATAAAGGATTACCACGTTTTCCTCGTTTTCTTCGTGTTCGTCCGTTGGAATAATCGGCTTTCAATATGACAGATAATATCTCTGCCAGAGATATTATCTGTTCTCGCTTTTTAAAATTATCAGCCTTTCGGCGGCACATAGCCTTCCGGCATATCATTGTTGTCTTCAAACAGAAACTTGGTGCGTTCTTCTGCCAAAAATTCCCTGGCTTTCGGGTCGAAACTGGCCAATTTCCCCTCATTAATCAGCATGGTTTGCTTGGCTAGCCATTCTTTCCAGGCTTGCTTGGAGATCTTTTCAAATATTTCCTGACCTTTGGGTCCCGGAAATGGCGGTGCATCCAAGCCTTCGGTTTCTATTCCCAATTTTACGCAATTAACCAGTCTAGTCATTTTATTCTCGTGTGTGATTGCAACAGCAGCTTAATCGGTGCGGCTAAGCCAAGCTTATTAAGCTGCCCAACTTTATACCAGACAGTTTGGTTGGCTTCCATCACAAAATTAATAGGGTTATCTGAGCATTGAACTAATAGCGGCGTATAGTCCAAATGATAATGGGAAAAGGTATGGCGCTGGGTTGCCAGTGACTGCTGATCGGCAATATGAATATTGTGGGTCAGGCACCAGTCGTGTGCAGCGGAAATGCTGTCGAATTCCGGTAGACTCCACAAGCCGCCCCAAATGCCGGTTGGCGGTCTTTTTTCCAGTAATATCTGGTTATCGGCATTGCTCAGCATTAAAAAGGTGAGTTGCTTAACAGCTTGGATCTTGGCAGGTTTCCTGGTTGGAAAAGCCGAAATATTATCGCTACGTCTGGCCAGGCAACCGGCATTAAGCGGACAGGCCTCACAAGCCGGTTTGCTGCGGGTACAGAGGGTTGCGCCCAAGTCCATGATGGCCTGCGTGTAATCCGCGACGCGGTTTACCGGGGTCAGCTTGGCGCTGATTGCCCAGAGTTCTTTGTTGACTGCGCTGTTGCCGGGCCAGCCGTAAACGGCTTTAAATCGGGTCAGCACTCTTTTAACATTGCCATCAAGTATCGGCTGGCTTTTATTAAAAGCGATGCTCAATATGGCTCCCGCCGTTGACTGGCCTATGCCGGGTAATTCGAGCAGTTCATCCAGGGTATCGGGGAAGCGATCCTGTTCGGCAATAAGCTGTGCCGTTTTGTGCAGGTTACGGGCGCGTGCATAGTAGCCCAAGCCGGACCAAAGATGCAGAACCTCATCAACGGGAGCGTTTGCCAAACTCGCTACATCGGGGAACCTTTCTATAAAAGTATTGAAGTAAGGGATAACGGTAGCAACCTGGGTTTGCTGCAACATGGTCTCGGAGAGCCAGACGCGGTAAGGTGTTAGCTCTTGTTGCCAGGGCAGGTCTTTACGGCCGTATCGATCAAACCAGGCGAGGATGTTGTGTTGAAAAGCGGATGGACTCATAAGGGTTAAAAGACGAAAGATGAAGGGCGAAGGGCGAAGAGTGAAGGACTGCGTAGTTTAAGGGCTGCTTTTTTCGCCCTGTGCCTTTCGCCTTTCACCTGCTCTCTCTCTTTAAAAAGTTTTTTAACAAATCACCGACACCAGGGCCTAATTTTTTGTCGATTTTATTGATCAGCTTATCAATTTTAGCTTTGTTTTTATCGGTCAATAATGAGGCTATATCTATCGAATAGGACGGCTTGCTGAGCGTTCCGGCAATATGGATGGTTGCCGCACCTTTAATTTGTTCCGGCTCAGCGGCAGTCGCATCAGTATTGAGTAACTTGGCATCGATTTTATAGTCCAGCGCTTCAGAGATTAGGTTTATGTTGCCCTTGCCATCGACCTGTAATTTGGAGGATTTGGCAACAAGGTCGTTGTTTTGGATTATGCCGTTAGCGATGGTCGCGGTACTGCTCATATCTGAAAATAATGTCTGGTCGTTTTTATGGTCCGTGGGCAAAGCAGAACCTTTAATAAGTGCCTTGCCGCTATCGATGATGTGTTGCAGGTTAAAACCTTTAATAACGGAATCTTTAACCAGGAAATTCAACCGACCATTGAGCGAGGATTTAAGTTCTTTAGTCTTATTGCCCCGTCCTTGCAGCTGAGTGGATGCGTTTACGATACCGCTCATTCGAGCTTCACCCAGGTAGTCTTTCAGCAAAGGTTCAAGTTGCACGTGATCAATTTTCTCGTTTACAGTCAGTGTCGGTTTGTCGCCATGTGTATCCACGGTGAGATGACCGGAATAGCCTCCCTGGTAAAACTGATTTACAGATTGTTGGGTGTTAATCGTGCCGTTTTTTGCCTTGAGTTTGAGCTGAATATCCTGCATAACCAAGTCGTTGACTTTAAGTTTGTCCATTGACACGGTGCCTTCGGCATTGAGTTTTCTCAAGGTTTCAACAGGCAGAGCGTTTGCGCCTATCGCTAAGGCGATGGCCGGAGTTGTAATCGGTTTGGAGGCTTTATCGGCAGGAGGCAAATAACGGTCGAGATCAAGGTTATCCGCATGTAAAGCAAATACGATAGCGGGTAATGCAAAGTCTTTAATGCTGACGGAACCTTTAATTTGGGTATCGTCCAGCGATAATAGCAGATTTTGCAGTTCCGCCGATTCAGCCGTTGCGGCCAAGTCAAAATTGATCGACAGCTTGCTTAGGGCATTGGCATCCTGTCTCGCAGGCAACGCGATGGCCCATTGCTGCATCACTTTGGCCGGACTGAACGCTGCAATGCTGACCGGACCTTGAAAAGCCGGTTTATCCTTAATGGCGGTGCCGGTCAATTCGGCTGACAGCGTCACCTCGCCCGATGTAAGCTGCAACCCGGAAATTTTGGCCGTTTGTTTTGCCAAATCCAGGGCTATATCGGCGACAGTTAATGCGGTGGTTAACGCTTTTCCGGGAACTGTTTCTCCTGTCGTCGTGACCTGCAGGTCGGTATGGCGTAACGCAAAAATATCGAGTTGTTGATTAACGCTTAATTCGGTATTAAGTTTGACGGCCTGGGTTATTTGGGATTGGCTGTCTACAGCGATCAGGGAAACGGCGACACCTGCCGGTTCATCAAAGGTAAATTTATCGGTATTCAGGTTAAGGTCTGTTATTTCGGTGCGCTGTTCGGTTTGCTGGTCGTTCCAGTTAATCCGCGCATTTTCTATAGTAATGCCGCCGATAGCAAAAGCTGCCAGCGCGGCACTGGGTGTTGGCTGTTCATCCTGTTTGCCGCCGTCCTCAGTCAGGGCGGGTTGTATCTTCCCGGGTCGGGTTAGATCATCCCAGTTGCTGATGCCTTGTTTGTTTTTGGCAAGGTTTAAAACCAGGCCTTTTAAGACTATGCGGCTGACTTCTATTTTCTTAGATAACAGCGGTAGCAACCGCACTTTTACATCGCTTTCTTCTAGGGTTGCAAAGGCTTGGTCTTGAAAACCCGATGCATTGCTCAGCGCCATTTTTCCGGTTGAAATACCGATCCAGGGGAACAGAGAAAGTTTTAACTCGCCATCTAGTACCAGGTCACGGCCGGTCTTATCCTTAACGGCGGCGGCAATTTCAGGCTTGAAGTCATTAGGATCGATAATAAAAGGCAGGATGCAGGCGGCGGCAATCAGCAGCAAAACCAATGCAGCCATTGTCGATAAGATAATTTTAAACGGTTTGCCCACAATAGTCTCCTTGCGCAAAAAATGTAATGACGATCAATTATGGAATATGATTATTTATAGCAGCTGTTGCCAGCTAAACGCTAATTGGGTAGAGTTTAAATCATTGTCTACCTATTATAATTAAAAACGAGGTGTAAAAATGTTGCATTTGGCTAGATTTGCTGCGATTGCAGTTCTTGTATGGTTTTATATGACCGCAAAGGAAAAAGGGGAGTCACCTATTAACTGGGCTGTCACCGGATTGATTGGTTATTGGATCACTTGGTGGGTGGTTAAGCTGGCAGTGGTTCCTATTTTAATGGGAATGGTTGCTAAAAATCCCACGGGCGCTTTTTTTGTATATCAGATACCCGCTTTATGCGCAATCGGTGCGGCTTTTTTTATCAGAAAAAAAATGTTGGCGAATGTCGCCGAAAAAATCAACTAGGGTGGGGTCAAAAACAGGCGCTTTACCATTCTTGGCACAGGGTATTTTTGTACGACTTAACATTAATGATGCGAAGTCGCTCGCAGTTTTATGGGTGTTGATGTCAGAGAGTGTCATTTGTTTTTACCAGGAAGAGCATGAAGGGCTTGAAAAATTTATTGTATTTACTTCCTTCATTATCTTCATGTCCTTCATGGTAATAAAAACAAGTTATAAATTGGATAAAGGACCAATGAGACATTGTTACGCATCAGTCCCCAGTTTTATCTTGTTCCATTCTTTGATTATGTTGAGAATAGCGGCACATTAGCGAGTACAGTTCAATAACAACATGAACCTAAAAAAACGTCTGGAAATTTTTGACCGACTGGCCGTAGCCATACCTGAACCGACTACGGAACTGCATTTCACCAGTCACTTTGAATTATTAATTGCGGTGGTTTTATCGGCTCAGGCGACCGATAAGGGCGTTAATAAAGCGACCGCTAAATTATTTCCCGTCGCCAATACGCCCGGCGACATTTTGGCGCTGGGCGAGACCGGCTTAAAAGAATACATCAAGACCATCGGCTTATTTAACAGCAAGGCGACTCATATCATCACGCTTTGTCGGCAATTGCTCGATAAGCATGCAGGCCAGGTGCCGGAAACGCGGGAAGAGTTGGAAGCGCTGGCGGGGGTTGGCAGAAAAACCGCCAATGTGATACTCAATACTGCTTTTGGGCGACATACGATTGCGGTGGATACGCATATCTTCAGGGTTGCCAACCGTACCGGTATTGCGCCCGGTAAAAATGTGCGGGAAGTGGAGCGCAAGCTGGATAAATGGGTGCCTAAACAGCATAAAAAAGATGCGCATCATTTATTGATTCTGCATGGTCGTTACACCTGTATTGCCAGAAAGCCGCGTTGCCAGAGCTGCGTTATTGAAGATTTGTGCGAATATGAGCACAAAACCGGACATCAAGATGACGACAGGACAAGGGGCAGCCAGTCGTTTTATTGAATAGAAGGATATTCATTCTTTATTCAGTCGATTTTGATATGATAAGTGGCATTCGATGCGTTTTACGTATCGATTCATCTCTCGGGTTAACAGCCGGGAACGAATTGAAGATCAATGTTTTTATCTCAACACTCTGGAGTCAAAATGAAAAAAATTAATAAAACCCCTTTAGCTGCTGCAATGGGTGTTGCTTTTTTATCAACTTTTGCTGCAACTGCGGTTAATGCCGAAGCGAATCCATTCGGTATGACTGAATTGTCGACCGGTTATATGCAAGTTGCTGCTGCCGATAAAGCGGCTGAAATGGCATGCGGCGCGGCAATGGGCGGCATGGACAAATCTAAGGCGGCCGAAGGCGCATGTGCAGGTAACAAAAAACCTGATGCGGCTAAAGCTTCCGAAGGAAAATGTGGCGAAAGCAAATGCGGCGCGATGATGCAAGGTGGCAAAATGAAACCCGGTATGGAAGCGGCCTGCGGCGCGATGATGAAAGGCAAAGAAGGCTCTTGCGGCGATAAAATGAAAATGCCGGCGGCTCCTGCTGTTCCAGCTACCCCAGCAACTCCCGCTACCCCAGCAAAATAAGAGTTAAGTTGGGCATTGTTTATGCCCGTATTAACTATTTTATACTGGAGGGCATGACATCATGCCTTCCAGTTCCTATTAAATCATTCACGGGTGTTCTTATGGACACAAGCCAGAATCTCGTTCACGGTGCCGGATTAGGTCTTAGGCGGTCTTTGTTAAGTCAGCTTGTAGAATCCCCTCCCGAAGAGGTCGGCTTTTACGAAGTCGCGCCGGAAAACTGGATCACTATCGGCGGAAAATACGGCAAACAATTTCGTGCGATGACCGAACGCTTTGATTTTATCTGCCACGGTTTATCGCTGTCGATAGGCAGCACCGATCCGCTGGATGAAAAATTCGTCCGTGAAGTCAAGCAGTTCATGGCCGAACATCAAATCAAATTCTACAGCGAACATCTAAGTTATTGCAGCAAGGACGGGCATTTATACGACCTGATGCCGATTCCGTTCACCTCGGAAGCGGTGACTCATGTTGCAGCAAGGATCAGGCGCGTTCAGGATATTCTGGAGCAAAAGATAGCCATCGAAAACGTGTCCTATTACGCAGCACCCGGTCAGGAAATGGCCGAGATCGATTTTTTCAATGCCGTTGTCGAAGAAGCGGATTGCGATGTGCTGATCGACATCAACAATATTTACGTTAACAGCGTTAACCACGGTTATGATGCCGAAGCTTTTTTAAAGGCCATGCCCGGACACCGTATCGCTTACGCCCATATCGCCGGACATTATGTGGAGGCTGAAGATTTTCTGGTCGATACCCACGGCGCCGACGTGGTCGACCCAGTCTGGAAATTGCTAGGCAAAGCTTACGAGCTTTACGGCGTGTTCCCGACGCTGCTGGAACGGGATTTTAATCTGCTGGCGATGGGTGAATTAATCAAGGAAGTGAACACCATCAGCGCCATACAAAGGGCCTGGTGCACACAACATGCACGACAATTCGCCTGAGACCGAGATGAGCGTCGACTTTAAAGCCAAACAGCTGGAGTTTGCAGCCTATATCCGGGATCCTGAAAACAATCCGCCGCCTGCCGATGTAAAGCCGCAGCGGATGGCGATGTATCGCGAACTGTTTTTTAACAATATAGACAGTTTTTTGTCAGCCAATTTTCCGGTGTTGCGGGCAATATTGAATGACCGACAATGGTTCGAGCTGGGGCAGGATTTTTTTGCCAAGCATATCAGTCGTTCGCCGCATTTTTCAGAAATTCCGGAAGAGTTTCTGGATTATCTGCAAAACGAGCGGGACAGTTCGGAGGATTTTCCGTTTATGCTGGAGCTCGCACATTACGAGTGGGTGGAAATGGCCTTATCCATCGCCAAGGAAATCGTCCCTACCAATCATCAGAGCCTGGATAACCTGCTAAACCAGCGCATCCGCTTGTCGCTTTTAGCCTGGCCGCTAGCGTATCAATATCCCGTGCAGAAAATATCGCCAGAATTTTTACCTGAAACAGCGCCGGAGCAAGCCACCTTCCTGATTGTTTATCGCAATCCCGATGATGAGGTTAATTTCATCGAAATCACCCCGATCACTTACCGGTTGCTGGAAATAATTCAGCAGCATGAACAGGTATTGGTTGCGGATTGCCTAAAGCAAGTTGCCGAGGAAATGAATCATCCCAATCCTGAAATGATTATGGCAGGCGGCTTGCAGATACTAAAAGAATTGGCTGAAAAGACGGTTATTACGGTTGTTGACTTGGGCAGGCCGGAATAAGCCTGTTCTCGCTGTCGCTCAAACAAGCTTTTCCGGTCTACCCAGCCAATCAGTTAGCCTGCGGTGCCCTGGAAAAATTAGGTCCTTTAGGATGGGCATTCTGTTGCAGGCAATGATAAGCCGCATTTTCATACTTGATGACTAAAGACTGGGCATTTTTATGCTCGCCGATAAATTTTTCGGCTTCTTCCGCGGTTAAATCTTTCATCAAAAATTTGGCGATACACATGCAAGGCTGGGTGTATTGCGCGGCATCGGCCTCTTTATTATCTGAGTTTTTCAATTCTCTTTGTACGCATTGTTTGGCAAAATCATGCTCGAATTTGTGTTTTTGTATATCAGTCACCGGCGTGTCATGGGAATGATCGAAAGGATTATGTACTGCTGCAACGGTCGCAGGTTTCGCGGCTACCGTTTTTTCTTTATCATCCGAACAACCGGTAATTGATAATGCGATAGCCATGCTAGTTAATGCAGCAATAAAGATTTTTTTTGTAAATGTGGTCATTTTCATAAAGTTAACATCGTAAATAGTCTAATCAGGGTCATTTGAACTTTATCATTTTATTGACGCTCGTTCCACTCTTCGTCGTCGTTCATATCAAGATGATTGCAAATAGCGCTATTCGTTGTGCGTCTGTTTTCGTTATCATGGGGTTTTATTGATGAATTTCGCCCATGTCTTTTATTAGAAATCTCGAATCCGAATTTGCAGCGCTACCTGGTCGGTTAACAACAACGGTCATTGATTCGCTGACGAAATGGGATGAACGAGTCAAGGAGCTTAAGCTTAATTTTACGCAAACGCCTGAGTTTAACGCATCGATTGCCAAGGTTTGGTGTTCCAGTCTGTTTGTTGCCGAGAGCTGCACCCGCAAGCCTGAGTTGCTGGTCGATCTGGTCAATTCCGGCGATTTATCGGCTATCTATGGCGAAAACAGTTATGTCGAAAAATTAGCGCAATCGCCTGTCGAGTCACAAGCCGAGTTATCGCCAGGGATGGTGTGTATGCCGCAAGCCTGCCGGGAGCAGGCGTGGTTAATGATCAAACTGCGCGACTTTCGGCGCAGGGAAATGGTCAGGATAGCGTGGCGGGATTTGGCCGGTTGGGCCGAATTATCGGAAACACTCACCGATTTATCGCATCTGGCCGATGCCTGCATTCAATATGCGCTGGATTTTCTTTATCAGGAGGCCTGCGAGCTGCGAGGCACTCCATTATTAGCCGACGGCACACCTCAGCAGATCGTGGTGCTGGGCATGGGCAAATTGGGCGCTTACGAATTGAATTATTCTTCCGACATCGACCTGATTTTTGCCTATGCAGAAGACGGCGTGTTGCCGGACAGGAAAGAAACCACCTATGGCGAGTTTTTTACCAAGCTATGCCGCAGTCTGGTTAAAGTTCTGGATGAGAGTACCGTAGACGGCTTTGTATTTCGCACCGATATACGTTTAAGGCCTTATGGCGATAGCGGCCCTATCATCATGAGCTTTGACGGCATGGAAAACTATTACCAGACCCAGGCTCGGGAATGGGAGCGTTATGCGATGATCAAAGTGCGTCAGGTCGCGGGCGACTTTACCGTTGGCGCACAACTGATGGCACTATTCAGGCCTTTTGTGTACCGACGCTATCTCGATTACGGCGCGTTCGAAGAATTGCGCTCGTTAAAGGCGCAGATCACCCAGGAGTTGCGGCGCAAAGACCGCATGCAAAATATCAAGCTGGGGCCGGGCGGCATCCGCGAAATCGAATTTATCGGCCAAGCTTTTCAGCTGATACGCGGCGGCAATGAAAAAGCCTTGCAAACACCTGGTATTCTGGATGTTTTGCAATTGTTGGGCGAGCTGGAGTTATTGGCGCAAGCCGATGCCGATCAATTAAAACAGTCATACCGCTTTTTGCGCCGGGTGGAAAACCATATCCAGCAATATCAGGATCAACAAACCCACGATTTGCCGTCAGCCCCGGCAGTGCAGCGGATATTGGCGTATTCGCTGGATTATTCCGACTGGACCAGCTTTAAACAGGATCTAGATAAGGTAAGAGCACAGGTACATGAAGTCTTCGACCAGGTCTTTTCGTTATCAAAACAGGATAGTGCCAATCAGCACAGCCAAAAAATCTGGGCTTGCGTGGCGGATGAGTCGGAGTTGATGGGGCATCTAAAAGAATGCGGCATTCAAGACACCGGCAGCATACTCGCCGCGATTAAAGACTTTAAACATTGCGCAGCCATCAGAAGAATGACGACCAAAGGTGCGGGCGTGCTGGATCGGTTGATGCCGCAATTAATAGAAGCCGTGCAGCAGGTTGATAACCCGGATGAGACTTTGTTGCGGATACTCGTTTTGTTTGAGGCGGTAGCGGGTCGGAATGTGTATTTATCATTATTGTCTGAAAATTCGAATGCGCTGTCTCAATTGTTAAAATTATCATCGGCCAGTCCGTGGATTTGCGCTTATTTAGCGCAGTATCCGGTGTTATTCGATGAATTGCTCGATACTCGCTCTCTTTACGAGCCGCTAAAAAAAGCCGATCTTGATCAACAGCTTGATATTTTGCTGGCGCAAATTGAGGTACAGGATTTGGAACAGCTGATGGTCGTGCTGCGCCAGTTTAAACAACTGAATGTGTTAAGAGTGGCCGCCGCCGATATCATGGGCGCAATTCCGCTGATGGTGGTCAGCGATTATCTGACCTATATCGCCGAAAGCATAGTGGATCATGTTGTTGAACGTGCGTGGCTGATGCTGACCGACAAGCACGGCTTGCCGCCCGATACCGATAATACTTCCATAGGCTTTGCGGTCATCGGTTTCGGTAAATTGGGCGGTATCGAGCTGGGCTACGGTTCCGATCTGGACCTGGTATTTTTGTACGATTGCCAGGACGGCAATGCGATGACTGACGGCTATAAGCCGATTTCCTGCGCCCAGTTTTATGGCCGTTTGGGGCTGAGGGTTCGGCATATCCTCGATACCAAAATGTTGTCAGGTGTACTTTACGAAGTGGATATGCGCTTGCGCCCCAATGGCGACTCCGGCTTGCTGGTCAGTCATATTAACGGCTATGAGGACTATCTGAAAAATCAGGCTTGGACTTGGGAATTACAGGCACTGGTTAGAGGCCGGTTTATCGCCGGTGATTCGCAATTGAAAGCCCGGTACGAGGCTATTCGCAGCCGGGTTTTGAGTTTGCCTCGGGATACTGAAAGCTTAAAAAAAGAAGTCCGCGAGATGCGCGAAAAAATGCGCGAGTCCTTGGCTGCCAAAGATAAAGACCAGTTTGATCTCAAACAAAGTAAAGGCGGTATTGCTGATATTGAGTTTATAGTACAATTTGGTGTTTTAGATCAGGCCGCTAAGAATAGTGCGTTAACGACCTATACCGATAATGTCAGATTGCTGGAAGGCTTGCAACAGCAGGGTTTTATGGCCAAAGCCGATGCGGAAACACTTAAAAATGCTTACTGTATCTATCGGGATTTCGGTCATAAACAGGTTTTACAAGAGGATAAGGCGGTTATCGCCGAGGCCGAAGTGGTTAAAATAAGCGCTCAAGTTGAGCGGATTTGGCATGAGTATATGGAATGATCTTATCCACGAAGAACACGAAAAAAAGATTAGAAAAAGGGCTGTGGTTTTTTTAAGACCTTTCTATAAAGGTGATGCACGGGTATTAAACTACCGAACAATAGTCGAACGAATTGTGTCATAAAGATTTTTCGTGCTTTTCGTGCTTTTCATGGACAGTGATGTAATATCAATAAATGGTTACTAAATATTAATATTGGAGAAACAATGATGACGATGGACGATAGAGACGGCGTTATTTGGCTGGACGGACAATGGGTTGAGTGGCGCGAAGCGAAAGTCCATGTATTGACGCATACCTTGCACTATGGTTTGGGTGTGTTTGAAGGCATAAGAGCCTATCACGCGGAAAAAGGCACGGCGATTTTCAAGATGCAGGATCATACCGATCGCCTGTTCCGTTCCGCGCATATCATGAATATGAAAATGCCCTACGGTAAAGACGAGCTGAATCAAGTTCAGCGCGACGCGGTGGCCAAGAATAACCTGGACAGCGCCTATATTCGCAGCATGTGTTTTCTAGGCTCCGAAGGCATGGGCTTGAGAGCCGATAACCTGAAAGTGCATGTGATGGTTGCCGCATGGTCGTGGGGCGCGTATCTGGGCGCGGAAAGCATAGAGCACGGCATCCGTATCCGCACGTCGTCTTATACCCGTAACCATCACAACAGTACCATGTGCAAAGCCAAAGCCAACGGCAATTACATCAACTCCATTCTGGCGTTACAAGAAGCGCGCGCTAATGGTTACGATGAAGCGTTGATGCTGGATCACGAAGGCTTTGCGGCAGAAGGCAGCGCCGAAAACCTGTTTATCGTGCGTAACGGCAAAATTTACACGCCGGAAACCACTTCCGCATTGGAAGGCATCACCCGCGATACGGTCATGACGGTTGCCAGAGAACAAGGCTATGAAGTGATTGAAAAACGTATTACCCGCGACGAGATTTACATTGCCGATGAAGCGTTCTTTACCGGTTCTGCGGCTGAAGTGACGCCGATCAGGGAGCTGGATAATCGTGCAATCGGTTCCGGCAGCCGTGGGCCGATCACCGAGCAATTGCAGTCGCTGTATTTCGACTATGTGCATGGACGCCGGGACGATCATGCCGACTGGCTGACTTACGTCGCTTAAAGGATTTAAAAAATTTAACCACGAAAAATACGAAAAAGCCCGTAACACGATCCTTTCGATTGTTTTTTCGTGCCTTTCGTGGACTATTTTTGTTGAATTCATTATTAGAAATCGCCTTAATGGATAATCAGGTCAGGTTTTGAAAAATACACCGAAAATTCTAGTTGTCGGCCCCTCTTGGGTCGGCGATATGGTGATGGCGCAAAGCCTGTTTATCGCCCTGAAAAATACCTACCCGGATTGCCGGATTGATGTGTTATCTCCGTCATGGACATTATCCCTACTGGAAAGAATGCCCGAAGTAAGCAAGGCCATCGCCATGCCATTGCCGCGCGGCAAGTTCGGCTTGATGGAACGGATTAAATTGGGCCGTAGTCTACGCGAAGAAGGCTACGATCAGGCCATCCTGCTGCCGAATTCCTGGAAATCTGCAATCCCCCCGTTCTTTGCCAATATCCCCGTTCGCACCGGTTACATCGGCGAATGCCGCTGGGGTTTGCTTAACGATGCCAGAAAGCTGGATAAAAATCTGCTGACCATGACCGTGCAGCGGTTTGTTGCCTTGGGTCAGCCTGTTGATGTCCCTATGCCGCCGGTGTGTCCAAAGCCTGCGCTAACGATCAGCAAAGACCGGCAACAGGCGGTCATCGATAAATTCAAATTAACACCGTCAGCCGCCGAGTCTGTTCCCGACAGACTTACGGCATACACACCCTCCATGGCGATAAAAATTCTTGCTCTATGCCCCGGCGCCGAATACGGTCCGGCAAAGCGCTGGCCGACCGAATATTACGCCGAAGTCGCCCGGCATAAAATCGACCAGGGTTGGCAGGTCTGGCTGTTCGGCTCCGATAAGGATAAAGCCGATGCGGCACAAATCAACCGGGAAGCTTCGGGTTTCTGTATCGATTTCACCGGCAGGACATCGCTAGCCGAGGCGGTCGACTTGATGTCGCTGGTCAATACCGTGGTCAGCAATGATTCGGGTTTGATGCATGTCGCCGCCGCGTTGGACAAAAAACTCATCGCCATTTACGGCTCGTCGGATCCGGGCTTTACGCCGCCGCTGAATGACAAGGCCCAGGTTATCTCGTTGAATCTCGATTGCGCCCCCTGCTTCAAGCGCGATTGCCCGCTGGGCCATACCCATTGTCTGACGGGCATCACGCCGGATCGGGTGCTCGAATATATAACGATTACCCAAGCAGAGCCTCAGTGAAAATTGCGATCGTAAAACTCTCGGCTTTAGGCGACATCGTTCATGCGATGGTAGCTCTTCAGTTCATCAAGGCGAACTCCCCGGAGATTCAGATCGACTGGATAGTCGAGGAGCGATTTGCCGACGTTTTAAACAACAATCCCGACATCGATAACATTCTGACGGTTAACCTGAAAGCCCTGAAAACAGACAAGGCCGTGATTTTTCAGCAGCTTAAAAAGATTCGCAGCTATGCAAGAAACGACTATGATCTGGTTATCGACGCCCAAGGGCTGATCAAATCGGCGGTTACCGCCAAGATCATAGGAAAGCGCATCGCCGGATTCGATGCCGATTCGATCCGGGAAAAAGCCGCGTCATGGCTATACGACGTCAAAGTCGCCTGCGCTTACGATGCCAATACCATCGACAGAAACGCGTTGATACTGTCCAGCCCGTTAGGGATCGACATCAGCAAAGAGCAAATCCTGGGCAAAAAACCGTTCCTGTTTTTCAGCAACGAAGATCCGCAAGTATACGATTTCCTGGCAAAAGACCGGCGCAATATCGTGCTGGTCATCGGCTCGACCTGGGACAGCCGCAATTATCCGGCCGCCAAGTTTGTAAAAATAGCCCAGGCGTTGCAGCAAAACTGTCTGGTCATCTGGGGCAGCGAGCAGGAAAAAGCCACAGCCGAGTGGATGGCGACGCAATCCGAGCTGATCAAGGTCATGCCCGAACTGGATCTGAACAGCCTGAAAGCATTGATAGCCCAGGCCGATTTGCTGATCGGCAACGATACCGGCCCGACACACATGGCCTGGGGATTAAATAGGCCGTCCATCACCATTTTCGGCCCGACCCCGGTCAGCCGGGTTTATCAGACCGACATCAACAAGGCGGTTAAGTCCGCTTCCATCGTCAATCCCTATAAACTCAACAAGCAGGATTATTCGATTAAGGACATTGATGAGCGTGAGATTATCGAGCAGGCGAAATTTTTATTGTCGTTGTGAATAAAACTGGGCTTGTATCACACCAAAAAGGCTGATCAGTTCGGCGGGATGTGGATCAAGAGCTTGTTTTTTGTGCAGTAGTGCAGCCGCTGTTTCAGGCTATGAAATAATTGGGTAAACCAAAACTGTTGCGGATCCCCTCCATGACTAACCAATTTTCTGTAGGATGGATGTCGAGCCATCCTGATTTTAAAGGAACACGATGACCGATATTTATCAGCTAAAAAGAATTATTTTGATCGACAGCTTCTGGACCGGCAAGACCGTTCTATTGAACTTGGATGGGCATATTAACCTGAGCGGTACCAATGGTGCGGGTAAAACGACTTTTTTACGCCTCATCCAATTGTTTTGGGGGGAGCGCCCCAGTAATATCGTTAGCAGCACCGGAAGCAAAAAAGGCTTTCTTGATTATTACTTGCCGCGCAACAGCAGTTATTTAATCTATGAATACCAACGCCCTGCGCAACAAACCTGTCATGTGATGATCCAAAGCGATGGTCGTGCGGCAAAATATAAATTTATCGACGCGCCTTTTAACAAGGAATTCTACGTCGATGAACATGACCTGCCTCGTGACAGTTCATCCGTTGACAGGCTCTATAGAGCCACGGTAGAGACCTCTAAGCTGATGAGCGTCGATGACTATTGCAGCGTCATCCAATGCCATCAATTGCATAGCGGAAAAAAAGGGCTGCGCTCTTTGCAACGTCGCTTTGCGATGGCCTCCAGCCCAATGACCCATATTGAAAAAGTCATCAGCTCGGTCATCGAAAAAATCGGCGATTTTGACACCATCAAGCAAATGCTGATCAATATTTCCAGGGATAAGCTCAGTCACCACCTGTTGGACCATGAACAAGATAAAATCCCGTTCCAGCTTAATAAGCAACATATCGACGCGTGGCTGGCGGACTTAAATGCCTCTAAAGAACTGGACGCCAAACAAGAGGAGTTCGAGCGGCTATTACAGACTATTGCTGAATTAAAAGAGACTCTTAACGAGCTATCCCATATCCATTATTTTGCTCGCCAGCATCATCAATTAACCTTGGCCGAGCTGGATAAAATAACGCAAAATCAGGCGGCATTAAAAGCCCAGCGCGAGCAGCTTAAACAAACATATGAACTGCAACTTGATCCGAGAGAGGATGAATTGCGCACGCTAAAAAACTCAATTAAGGATTATGACTCTGAGATTCAATCGCTGGAAGAGCAAAAATTAAACTATGAACAACAAGACGCCGAAAGCTTTGCAGTGAAAGCTTCTTTACTGGAGCAAATCATCCGCCAACAGGAAGCCAACCGGCTTGAACTGGAGGCGCTGGAAAGTAAAAGTAAGGAAATTAAACAGTTTTATGAAAAGCAACTGATCGAATTGGCGCATCAGCATAACAGCCAAAAGCAACAGTTTGACCAGCAATGTACCGAAGAGCAGTTAGCCAAAGCGCAAAAGCTTACCGAAACAAAAAATTTATACCAGCAACGCAAAGAACAATTACGGCAAGACAAAGATGACCGGCTAAAACCGATTGCTGAACAAAAATCCCAATTAGCCATTGATTTTGGCATTGCCAAAAACAGCTTAGAAAATATTCAGCCGTCAGAAACCTTAGAAAAACAAAGCACGCAAACCCGGAATCAGCTCAATACGGTTAGACAAGAATTCAAGCGTGCCTTGCAAACAAAAAACACCGCCGATAAAGACTACAGCGCTGCACTGGCAAGCTACCAAGCAACTGAAACTGAGTTAAAGCATAAAAAGACTGAGCTCCAAAGCAGCCAACAACAGCATAAGCAATGCCTGAAAAGGCTGCGCCCTGAAGCCGGGTCGTTACACTATTTTCTGGATAACGAAGTCGAAGGCTGGGAGCACAATATAGGCCGGGTCATTGCACCCGAGTTATTAGACAGCAAAGACCTTAGCCCGCAGCAAGTGGAATCCGGCCGGCCTCATTTTTACGGACTGGAGTTAAATCTTGATGTATTGGCAGACCGGGAAAATCTGATCAGCGATAAAGCCTTGCTGGAGCAACAGGAACAAGATCTTTTTGCCCGTCTAACCGGCGTGGAAGCAGAGCAAAAACAACTTGAAGGCAGCTTGGTTGCCGCCAATAAACTCAGGGAGCACAGTAAAACCGAGGTCCATCATGCGGACCTGGCGGTGACCCGCTGTAACCATATCGAAACCAATTTACAGCAAGAAGAGCAGGATTTACTTAATCAAATCAAGACAGAAAAAGAACAAAAGCGGGTTGATATTAAGCAAAAAATGACCCGGTTATCGCAAGAAATTGAAGCCTGCCAACAAACCATAAAAAACATTACTGACGAGCATCAAGCCGAGCAGGACAAATTGCACACCGAACATTTGGGCCGTGAAGGAACCATCACCTCGGATGCGGAAAATACCATTAAGGCCATCAAGCTGCACAGTGACGAAGCTGGCCGGCAGTATGAACAAGAACAGAAACGCATCAACCTTCAGTTAAAATCCGACTTGCAAGCCAGCGGCGCCGATGACACCATCATCGAATTGAGCGCTAAACAAAAGCTGCTCAAGCAACAACAAGACGAAGCCAAAGCCTACCAAGAACGAAATAAAGACTATCAAAACTGGTTAAGCAAACGTTGGCAACAAAACCCAAACCTTTGTCTGCAACGCAGTAATGCCCAACAGCAGGCCTCTAAACTGACTGAGACTATTGAGCAATTAAAGTGGGATTATAAAAAACAGCGCTCACAAATTAGTGACGACATAGCCAAACAAGACAGATTGCAGGAAACAAACCAAAGCCTGTTAACCCTGCTCGGCAATAGCATGGAGCAGCTGAAAGCCTGCCCGCCGATTTTAAGTGAAAATTTCCCGGACTATGCGGCTTCTACCTTGCCCGGTTTAACCAAAACCACCTTACATAAAAGAAAGCAGCAAGAGCAGGTCTTAAGTAATGGCAAACAAACGCTGCGCCAATTATTTAATAACCACCATCGCAGCCAGCTGGCACAGGAATGGCAAAAAGCCATGGAGCAACCCAGCAATACTTACTTTCAAGTGGAGGCGCTCGATATTGAAGTGCCGCTTAAAACCGTTCTATCCATGGTTGCCCATATTAAACAGGCGACCAGCCAACAGATTGAATTGCACGCCACCGATGTAAATACTTTTTACGATCATTTGCGCCAATTCGATCGCATTATCAAACAGACCGGACTATCCTTATCCAGCCACGTCAGCGAAAAACAATACTTTAACGCGCTGGGCGAGATCAAGGTGAATATCCGCACTAAAATGAACGACCTCGAATACTGGCAGGCGCTCAAAAATTTTGGCGACAATTATCAATACTATTGCGACCAGCGGGATTTAACGGGCAATGCGGAAATCCCCAACGCATTGCTTGAAGCGATGGGAGAACTGACCAGCCTATTGCCGTCGACCGGTATCAGTATCAAGCACCTGTCGCTGTTTGATATTGAATTTAGCATTACTGAAAACGGCCAGGTAAAACACGCCAGAAATGCCAAGGAACTTAAAGATGTCAGCTCTACCGGGTTATCTTACCTGGCCCTGATCACCTTTTTTACCGGCGTCACTGCGATGTTGCGCAGAAATAATTCCACCACCGTTATCGGCTGGCCTATTGATGAGCTGGGTGATTTGGCGCCGGAAAACATTGAAGCGATGATGACTATGCTGGAACAACAAAACATCCATATCCTGTCCGCCACGCCAACGGCTGACCGTCATGTTCTTGGCTTATTTAAACGCCGCTACCAATTGGACAAGCAAAAACTCCACGAAGTGAAGCTGCCGGAAAGCAAACTGGACCAGCTTTTAAATCAACTAAATAAGGAGGATGTCAGCCATGTTTAAACAGGTGACCGAATCCCTGTTAAGCGGCCAGTTTATCTGCCCGACGGCCTTTCCTGATGCTTTTGATTATTTAGCCAAAGCAGAAAACTTCAGCAAAGTTGACGCATTCCTAGCTCAATTAGAGCGTGAGTTATGTGTGCTGGAAGGTGAGGAAATTTACTATGCAGCCTACGCTCAGATTGACAACGCTAATCGCAGCCAAATTAAAGAGGCTTTTTCAGAAATTCGCTCGCAACTGCGCCCGGTGGTTGAATGGATGGATATGGTCATGACCGCAACCGGGCAGGATATGCCGATCAGGGCGCGTGATGAAATCCGCCTGCACAAGCTGCTTGACATGATTGAGCAAGAGCCGTCTTTATGCGAACAAATGAATCGCCTGACCCAGACGGGGTTATTCAAAACCAATAAAACAGCGATCACCGACCAATTAAGCTGGATATTACAAAAACTGGAACAATGCGGTTATCTGGTTAAACCCAATCCGCAAGGTGCGCTGTATATCGTCACCGGCAAGATGAATTATCTGCATCAAATAATCGCTTTTTTAAACGATGCCGAAGACCTTGAACTGGATCAACAAGCCGCCAACAGGGATGGAAACCAGCAGCAGGAATTGTTTTCATGAGTTTTGATCAAGCCCAAGTCGCCGGCCTGATCAGAAAAATAGGCGCTGCCGATCAACTGCTGGCCGAGGCGTATATTAATGGCACCCTCTTTGTTGATGAAAAAAACCAGCCTGCCATTGATAGCCTTAAAAAAAGCGGCCTTCTACGCATTGCCGAACAGAGTGATGAATTCCGCTTAAGCACCGATATTAAACGCCTGATTGATCGTTTATTGCTACGCAACCCACGCTATCGGCAAAATACCGACATAGCGAAAACGATTGGGAATGTCGCCGAGGATATAGATGCCTACCGTGCCGCATTGGAACAAAATGAGCCGGATGAGGCCAATTACCATCTGGAACAAATCGATGACAGTCTGTATGAGTCGCTGGAGCTGTTGGAAAACAGTCTCAGCGTGATGTTTACCGCCATCACCAGTCAGTTTGGATTTGTTAATTCGCTGTCCAGCAAGATCAGGGAAAATGAACGCGCGCTTGCGTATGCCCAGCAATTGGTTACAGAACTCAGCATCATCAACACTCATGACTGTTATGAATGGATAAGCTGTTGGGCCGCGCCGACCGAACTGTCCCACAAAGTCATTCGCTTTATCGATCAATACAAAAGCATTGTCGTACGCCTCGTCAGTATTGTTGACCGAATGAAAACCTTGCTGTTTACCTTGCGCTTGCAGGAACAAACGGCAAACCGCACACGAGCCATGGCGCAGTTTTTAAAAAAACACCCGGAATGGCAGCCTCGTGAATGGTGTGATGAGAACATTGTCCCGGCGCTATTAAAACGGGACCAGGGCTTGATTTTTAACACCGGCATCAATACCAAAAAATCGAGCCACCAAGATGACCTGATCCAAATTATTCAGGAATTAAAACGGCAATCCAATCCGATTAAGCTGCTGGATAGCCAGCGGGATGCTATTTCGGTTGATTCGACTGAACCGGAACCTATTGAATACCGCGCTGATTATTATGAAGCGCAAATTGAAAATTTATTTTCTTTGGCTCTTGAAAAACAAGGCCATAAAGTTTCCGCTTTACAGTATTGGCAAACATCTCAATTGCAAATTAGACCGGAACTATGGTTGGATAGCGTTTTTGCTCAATATTGTTGCTTGCAGCAACGCTTCAAGCAGACGTTGGATATAGAAATGGATGGTCAGGCCTTGCCAGACTTTAACGGCAATCAATTAATCACCGAGATTTGGCTACGCAGAGTCCAATAAAATGAATCGCAAAACATTCAAATGGGTTAGCGATCTGGTTACAAGCAACCCCGGCCAGACCACTACCCGCTTAAAGAGCGCAATGGGTTGCACTGTGATTGAGCGTTATCAATCCGGGCTTATCCAAAATAATAAATTGATATTTACCGCGCTGGATAAAACCGCATTACGCCGGAAAATAATACAGGAATTTAATCTTGATCCTTTTAATACCGATCAATTACCCGCTAGTCGGATAGAAGTTGCAAAACATCATAATAATGAAAAGTTAGCCAAGAATCCTGTCAGCTATGATCACATTTTGCTGAATTGTCCAAACAAAACGCTTAAGCTTAATAATCAGGCCATTCAATTGCAGACAGAATCTATTCCTAATGCAGGAATGATGTGTTTAAGTTCCGGTATTACTCGAATCGATCATGACGCCATTGTCGTAGTTGAAAACCTCGCGATCATGCAACTGTGTAGCGCATTTACACTCCCTGCTCCCTGTCAAAATGCGCTATGGATATATCGCGGTGATCACAAAACAGGAGCTAAAATTGACGCCTGTCATGACTTATTAAAACGTTTCGGAAATAATAAGGCGGTTATCGTCTTCAGCGACATGGATCCCAAGGGGCTTGAAATAGCGCTAACTATTCCTTATGCCAGTTACTGGTTAGGCCCTGAACCCAGTACATGGAATAATTGCTTTAATAGTAACTATGCCAGTCGCAGCGGGTATGACAAACAAGGTGATACAATGGTTTCTCTTTTGAAGCGATGCGATACGGGATTCTTGGCCGAACCATTCCGAGACCTTATATTACGAATGAAAAATGAACGCAGCTCATACCGGCAGGAACATAGTTATGCCCATAACGTTCGTCTATCGCTCTTTCCGATCAAACAAGAAATTTCAAAGTTAATTTAAAGCAAAAATCTGAAGCCACCTCTTTCTTTGTGCATCAGACGTCAAGAATGAGCATGGTGAAAATTAGATAAAGAGCAGTTACACACCGCTTATATCTGTTCAAGCTTTAACTAAAGTAACTCCGCCAATAAGATAGCTGAAAATTAAGCCCGCCTTAATCATCAATCGGTATAAAATACAACAAGCAAGCAGGACTATTCGATTAAGGACGTCAATGAGCAACTAAAATTTTTATTGTCGTTATGAACAAAAAGCAGGGCTCCACAGCAAAACTCTCCAATTTAAAAGCAAAAATCTTTAATCCCCAGAAAATCACTTCGAATCGAAAACATTCAAGTCAACCGCGGATTCACCATTTAAGTAATAACACTTATTGATTGAAGAAGTTGAACATTCTAACCTACAGACACTAACTACCCTACCAACCGGTTTTTTTGAAAAATGGCATATGAATCGTTGTTAACCGTTTTGCAAGACAAGCAGAAACTTTCTGTTGCAGAATTGAAGAAAGTTGAGCGCGTGCAAAAAACATCGGTCTCGGAAACTGTGCCGCAGTTGCTGGTTAAGCTTGGCTTGTGTTCGGAGTTGGATGTGGCCGACGCTTTTGTTGAATCGGGCCGATTTGAAAAAGTTACACCGGATCAGTATCCGCTGGAAATGCAATTGCCGGAAACCGTGCCGTTGCGGTTTCTAAAAAACTACCATGTCATCGGTTTGAGTCAAAATGACGATATTACCGTTGCGCTGATGGACCCGGAAGACCGGTTTGTGATTGATGCGTTAAAACTGGCGACCGGAAAAAACATCATCCCTAAAGTCGGCCTGCTTTCGGAAATCGATGCGGCGCTGGAAGTGCAGTATGGCGAAGGCCGGTCGCAAATGGATAAACTCGTTGACGATCTGAGTGTCGATGATCTGGGCGAGGAAGATCTGGAGCATTTAAAAGATCTGGCCAGTGAAGCGCCGGTGATCAAAATGGTCAATCTGATCATGCAGCGGGCGATTGAAACTCGAGCCTCGGACATTCATATTGAACCCTTCGAGCAATCCCTGAAAGTCAGGTTACGCGTCGACGGCGTGTTGAAAGATATTGACGCGCCTTCGGTCAAATCCACCGCAGCGGTGATTTCGCGCATCAAGATCATGGCCAAGCTGAACATCGCCGAACGCCGCCTGCCGCAGGATGGCCGCATCAAGGTGCAAATGTTGGGTAAAGAGCTGGATTTACGGGTTTCGACGATACCGACGATGTATGGCGAAAGCGTGGTGATCCGCTTGCTGGACAAGGAAAATACCGTGCTGGATTTTGCCGCACTGGGTTTTTCCGGAAAACATTTACAGCAGTTTATCGATGTACTGGCTCAGCCGCACGGCATTATCCTGATTACCGGTCCTACGGGTAGCGGAAAATCTACCACGATGTATGCCGCGCTGAAACAGCTGAACACCTCCGAGCGAAAAATCATTACCGTTGAAGATCCGGTCGAATACCAGATGGACGGAGTCAATCAGATTCAGGCAAAACCGCAAATAGGCCTGACCTTTGCATCGGCGTTACGTTCTATCGTGCGCCAGGATCCCGATGTGATCATGATTGGTGAAATGCGCGATCTGGAAACGGCAAGAATCGCCGTGCAATCTGCGCTGACCGGACATTTGGTGTTGTCGACGCTGCATACCAACGACGCGGCCGGCGGTGTCACCCGATTGCTGGATATGGGCCTCGAAGAATATCTGCTCACTTCCACCGTCAACGGCATCTTGGCGCAACGCCTGGTAAGAAAGCTGTGTCCTGAATGCAAGCAACGCTATACGCCGCCCCCGGACATTATTGATGGCATGAGGTTAAGACGGTTTGCGCCAGCCGGCGATATTGTTTTATACAAACCGGTAGGCTGTCCGTCTTGCGGCGGCTTGGGTTATCGTGGACGGTTGGCGATTATCGAGTTTTTGCAAATGACCGATCCTCTGCGTAAATTGATTATGGCGCATGAAGAGGCCGGAGCCATTCAGAGGCTTGCTATTGAAGAAGGCATGACCACGATGTATGAAAACGGCCTGGTTAAAGCCCTGCAAGGGATTACCACCCTGGAAGAAGTGCTGCGGGTCACGTCGGAAACCTAATGTTATTTGCCTATAAAGCGATTAATAGTCTGGGTGAAACCGAAGAGGGCATCAGGGATGCTGCTGATGAACAGCAGTTGATTACAGCTTTGCAGGCGGAAGGCTATATCCCTATTCGTGTAGTACCGGCCAGTGCTAAATCGTTTCTGGGCTTAAGACTGGGCATAAAGCAGTCCAAATTATCGCAAAAAGACATCGCCTTGTTCACCGGCGAATTGGCAACCTTGCTGGAATCCGGCCTGCCGTTGGATAAATCCCTGCTGGTGTTGATCGACTTGACCGAAGACAATGAACGGGTGAGCAAGTTGATCGGCCGGGTTCTGGAGAAAGTAAAAAGCGGATCTACGCTGGCCGATGCGCTGGAAAAACAGTCCGGTATTTTCAGCAAGTTTTATCTGAACATGATACGCGCCGGTGAGGCGGGCGGCAGTCTGGGCGAAGTATTGACGCGCTTGTCCGACTATCTGGAGCGCTCTCGGGAATTAAAAGAAACGGTCAGCACCGCGTTGATCTACCCGGTCATTTTGCTGATTATGTCGCTGGCCTCGCTTTTTGTGATGCTGACCTTTGTGGTGCCGCAGTTTTCCGAGATGTTTGAAAGCGCGGGCAAGGCGTTGCCGGTATCGACCCAGATCGTGGTGGGACTGGCAAACTGGTTGCAAAGCTATTGGTGGATACTGGCTTTTAGCGTTATCTTGATCACCGGTTATATGAATCTTCAGATGGCCGATCCGGTAAAAAAGAAGGTCTGGGATGGCCGTTTTTTGAAACTGCCGCTGGCCGGGACGATTATTTTGCATAAGGAAACCGCCAACATCAGCCGCACACTGGGCACTTTATTGGGTAATGGCGTTTCGATACTGGCGGCCCTGGTTATCGTTCGTGAAACGGTAGATAATCTGGTTTTGGCGGCGGCCATTCAGGATACCGAGGAGCAGTTAAAGCAGGGTAGAAATATGTCGGATGCTTTGTTGGAGAAAGGCATATTTCCCAAAATGGCCATGCAAATGATAAAAATGGGCGAAGAAACCGGACGTCTGGAAGAAATGTTGTTGCGTGTGGCGACAATTTACGATAAACAGCTCAGGGTAGCAATACAGCGGATGCTCGCATTGCTGGAGCCGGCTTTGATAATTACCTTAGGACTGATGATTGCGGGCATCATCGTGTCGATTCTGCTGGCTATTCTGAGCGTTAATGATTTGGCTTTTTAAGAGGAATACATCATGAAACAGTTATTAAGATTCAAGGCGAAAGGCGAAAGGCAAAAGGCGAATAATGTCGGCTCGCTGCATCAGCGTGGATTTACCTTACTTGAGTTATTGGTCGTGTTAGGCATTATTGCGATGCTGGCCGGGATCGTCGGGCCGCAGGTCATGAAGCACATGGGCGAATCCAAAACCAAAGCGGCCAAGGTGCAGATTGAAGATCTGGCGGCCGCTCTGGATATGTACAAACTGGACTTGGGCAGCTATCCGACTTCCGAGCAAGGCTTGATGGCCCTGATTGAATCACCCGATAACGCTAACCGCTGGAATGGCCCTTATTTGCGTAAATCCAAAATGCCGTTGGATCCATGGCAACAGGAATATCGTTATGTGGCTCCCGGTGAGCACGGGAAATTCGATTTGAATACCTTAGGGGCAGATGGCAAGGAAGGCGGTGAAGGCGAAGATCAGGATATTGCTAGTTGGGAGTGATTTATAAGACGAAAGGCAAAGCGCAGCGCGGCTTTACTCTGCTGGAGTTGGTCGTGGTGCTTTTTGTCGTGGTGCTGGGTTTTTCCGTAATCGGTCTTAATCTGTCATCAGGCAGTGATTCCACCGAAATCAAAGCGGCGGCCAGGGATATAGTCTCAGCGCTACGTTATGCCAGAGGTCAGGCTTTAATGACTCATCAGGAAGCCACGGTTGCTCTTGATCTTGGTGACAACAGCTACACGGTCAGCGGTAAGAGTAAGCTGTATAAAATACCCGAGACCATTGATGTCACCGTGGTGACAGCGCAAACTGAATTAAGCGGTGAGGGCTCGGCGAACATTCGTTTTTTTGCCGATGGATCCTCAACCGGAGGAAGAGTCACGCTGGAACGAGGACAGACGTCGTGGAAAATCGATATAAACTGGTTAACCGGGCAGATTGAGCTTGAAAGCAAATAAACAGCGCGGCTTTTCTTTACTGGAAATCCTGATTGCGTTTTCAATCCTGGCGCTTTCACTCGGGATTTTGCTGAAGATATTTTCTGCCGGTGTTAATACCGCCGGTGTTGCCGAGGAATATACCGCCGCCGTGCAAATTGCCGAATCGTTAATGGCCAAAACCGGTGTAGAATCGCGCTTGCAGCCGAATGAAGCTACCGGGCTGGAAAATGAAAAATACCATTGGCGGGTGTCGGTCAGTCCATTTCAATTTACGACGGAGAATTTGGATGTCACGACGATAGCGGCAGAGCTTTTTAAGGTTAAGGTTACGGTAAGCTGGGGTGATCATAATGCCCGCGTCGATCGCAGGCAGGTTCAGTTAATTACCTTAAAGCTGGTTAATAAAGAGCCAGTTGATAAAGAGTTATGAGCAGTAAAAGCCAGGCGAAGGGCGAAAGGTGAAGTATCCTTATTCAAATGCCATTCCAAGCGGTAGGGTACGCATCGCGTACCGTTTTACTACACCAAGATTAAGATATGTGACGGGCTTTACGCTGATTGAAGTTTTGATCGCCATGACGCTATTAAGTATCATGGTGGTGTTATTGTTCAGCAGCTTGAGAATTTGCGCCAGAAGTTGGGAGCTGGGAGAAAACAAGATAGCCGAAGTGAATGAAGCCGCAGTCGTTTATAACTTTTTTCAGCGGCATTTATCCTCGGCCATCCCTTTATGGGACGATTTTACCGCCAGGGATGGGGGGTATGCCGCAAGCCGGCCGGGAGCCGGCGCGGCGATCGCCAGGGATGGTACGAATGCCGCAAGCCAGTCCGGAACTGGCGCGACGACTAAAAACAAGGATAAAATTTTCTCTTTCCAGGGCAAAAAACAGTCCTTGCAGTTTGTCTCGGTTTTCCCGGCAAGTGCCAGGAGAACAGGTATGCAGCTGTTTTCAATAGAACCTCAGCAACAAGATGGCGAGCAGGATATTAAGGTGACTTTAACGCCGTTTTATCCGGTGGCCGAGGGTGAAGAATGGCATCGGGAAGAGGTGGTTTTATTAAGAGATGTCAGTAATTTTACGTTGGCTTATTTTGGCGTTGATGATTCAGGTGTAGGGGTTTGGCAGGATGAATGGTTGGAAAAAGACGCTCAACCCCGATTGGTCAAAATCAGTATCAATACTGGCAATGGCATTTATTGGCCGGACATGATTTTCGCGCTTAACGTGGCAGGCGCAGGCGTTGAAACCAATACGGCAAATGATGCCGTATCGTCACCGGATAGCAATTGATCAGGCAAAAGGGCTTCGCCCTGGTTCTGGTTTTATGGGTGTTGAGCCTGTTAACTATCATGGCCGGGAGTTTTGCTCTGAGTATGCGGCGGGAGGCGGCTATTGTGACTGGCAGCCGTACTAATGCTCAGGCTATGGCTGTTGCAGAATCGGGTCTGGCGATTGCCGAGCTGATGTTATTGAATCCCGATCAGCGTCAACGCTGGCATACCGACGGCAGTATTTACCAAATTGATTATGCAGAGTCTAAAGTCCGAATTCGGTTGTTAGCTGAGACCGGAAAGGTGGATATAAACAGCGCGGATCAGATACTGTTGCAAGGGCTTATAGCTTACGCACCTGTGGAGACTGAGGCACAAACCAAGCTGGTCAATTCGATTCTCGATTGGCGTGATACGGATGATCTGGTGCGCATAGAGGGCGCGGAGAAAAAAGACTATAAAGAGGCGGGATTAAGCTACCAGCCCCGCAACCAGCCGTTTCAGTCTATTGAGGAATTACAGCTGGTATTGGGCATGGATGAACAGGTCTTTAAGTGGCTTGAAGGCCTGGTCACGGTCTACTCGAAACAGCCCAAGGTTGATTTGACTCAGGCGGCCAAAGAAGTTTTGCAGGTGTTGCCGGGGATGGATGCCGGATTAATAGACGGCTATATTGCAGCCAGGCGGGAAAGCGCGATAAACGGCTTGCCGGCCCCGGCAGTTCCGGTAGTCTCTAATCCAGGCATGGCGGCCGGGCAAACGGGTCAGAGCACGCCCGCAACAGCTGTCAATGACGGGACAGAACAAAAAGGTGCGATTACGGTTGTTATCGAAGCGCTGCTGGATGATGGCACAACGGCCATTATCAAGGCGCTGATAAAAAAATCGGATAGTCAGGCGTCGACGCCGTTTCTGGTTTTAAAATGGCAGCGCAATACCGACGACGATGGTTCCTTATTTACAGACGAAAAAGATGATTTACTAGTGGGACAGTATGCCGAACCTGAATTCAACAATTAATCTGGATGTTAACAAGTTCTTCCGCTGGTGGCTGCGCGAACTTGGCTTTCTGGTGCCTGAAAAAATCAGACAATTGGTTAACGAGAAACAGGGTTTCATTATCGTTCGTCCCGAAGGCAATCAGTTAGCGCTGACTTATGTGGCGAACGAGCTAGCCGAGCCTTTGGCAATACTGGAGCGCAACGCATCGGGTATAGCGCAATATAAAGCCTTGCTGGCCAAAGATGAAAGACTGGCTAAAGCGAATTTAATACTCCGGCTAACAGCGCAACAGGCTATTCAAAAGGAGCTTGTCCTGCCGGCCGCCGTAAAAGGAAACCTGTTCCAGGTTGTTACCTATGAACTTGATCGCTATACGCCGTTTAAGGCGGAACAGGTTTATTTTTCGGTTAAACAGCTGGAAGCTGAGCATGAACCGGGGCAAATTCGAGTCATGCTGGTGTTAACGCCCCGAGAAATGCTTGATGCGCTGTATGAAGACGTCAAGGCTATGGGTATGTCGCCGCTATTCGTTGATTATGAAGCGATGCCAAATGATCTTGAGCACCGCTATGAGGGCTACAATTTATTACGGGATACCCTAAGGGAAAAAACCGCCAATACACCGCGCCTGATTTATTCGGGGCTGATTGCGGCGGTATTTTTACTGCTGGCTGCGGTGCTGGTGTCGCCGGTCTGGTTTGAATATCGGACGGTCAACGCCTTACAGGAAAAAATCGATACCCTAGAAAAGGATGCCAAGGACGTTAAGGCCTTGCAACTGGAGATCGATGCGATGATAGACGAAACGCGACTATTGATAGCCGAGAAAAGTGCGGCTCCGACAGTAGTCGATATGCTGAATAGCTTAAGTGCGTTAATGAAAGACGATACCTGGTTGTCCTATGCGCAATACTCGGACGGGCATCTGCAAATACAGGGCGAGTCGCCCGCCGCTTCAGCATTAATCGGCGTTCTGGAAGACTCTGAATTGTTTGCCAATGCCCGGTTCGTCTCACCGGTCACCCAGGATAAAATCAGCGGACAAGAGCGCTTCCAGATTACTGTTGATGTTACCGCGCCCGTCGCGCAGTCGAAACAGGGAGGCGCAAATGACTCAAATCAAAAGTAAGCTGATGCAGCGATGGTTGGCAGTAGTCCTGCTGGTTGCGGCAATACTGATAGTCGGTTTGGTTGTCATCGTGCCGGTGGTTAACAAAGGCCTGGAGTTGCACGAAACCAAAAATAATCTCGTTTTCACGTTACAACAATACCGGCGGATTTTGGCAAGAAAAGACGCTGTCATTGCAAGCATGAGCGCCATAAAAGAACAGCATCAACAGCGCGGGCTTTTGAACAGACAGAGTACCGGCGCTTTAGCGTCCGCCGAGGTTCAGGAGTTCATTAAAAAAACCATTGTGGAGGCAGGCGGGCAATTGAGCAGTACTCAGGCGCTTCCTCTTAGTACCAAAAATGAATTTAGCCGGATAACCGTCAGCGTAAGGATGACGGGCAATAGCGAAGTGTTGCGGACGGTACTGTACAAGCTGGAAACATCAACCCCGCTGATTATTATTAATCAAATAGACATAAGGCCGATGCGCGGCGTAAGAAGCAGGACAACGCGCCAGATCGAACCGAGCAACGAATTAAATATCAATTTTCAGGCCGTTAGTTTTATGCGGAAGCAGCCGGAATGAATACTAAACTCATAAAATTGCTGGTATTTATCTGCATCGGCCTGTGCTTGATTATTGTCGGGGAATGGGTGTACGCAAGTCATGCACGACACCGCTTGCTGGCCTCGATAAGCGAGGTAAAACTGCAAGACTACAAGACAGATGAGTTACCCGAAATAGAACTGACAAAACTGCCGAATGACAGTTATGCCGATCTGGTTGCCAGGCCGTTATTTATTAAAGGCAGAAAACCTGTAGATGAGCCGAGTTCTGCAGCAGAGCAAGCGGGCACCAAATCGGAAAGTTTTGATTGGGAGTTGACCGGAGTTTACGGTACCCAAAAAAACGTATCGGGACTATTTAGCCGGTCTAAAGCAAGAGTTGCCAAAGACAACTTTCGAAAAATAACCGTAGGGGATGAGATTGACGGATGGAAACTGACTGAAATAAATAAGGACAGGGCTATGCTCAAACAAGGCAATAAAGAGAAAGAACTGCTGCTCCGAAAACCAAAATTAAAAGCATTGCCACAAAAAACAAACGGCGCAATACCGGCTACGCCAGTTCCTGCTCCGGCTACACTTGCACCTGCACCTGCTCCTCCAGCAGACACTACTGAAGATACACCGGAAGGTAACGACAATGACTAATGTTAAAAAAATGACAACAGCTTGCTGTTTGGTGGTCGTAGGTTTGACACTGTCAAGTTGTGAATTACTCGGCCCCAAGCAGACCGCCAAATTACCGTTGACGCCGGTGAAAAAGGAGCAAATCGATGTGGTTTATGACGAGCTGCAAAACAAAGCACCTGTTACTGAAACAGCGCAGACCAAGCCTGAATTGTTTCCCGGTACCAATAGGTTTGTACCGGACACGACCATGCAGCATAGAAAAACCAAAAGGGGAGGCGAAGGCACCTACAGCCTGAACTTTGATGAAGCGGATCTTGGCGAAGTGGCCAAAGTTATCTTAAGCGACATACTGGGGCAAAACTATGTGCTCAGCCCCAAAGTGGCAGGCAAGGTCACTTTGCAAACCACCGACCCCCTAAGTAAAGACGAGCTAATCCCTACGCTTGAAATGCTGTTGCGCATGAACAATGCGGTGCTGATTAAAGATGCCAGTATTTACCATATCGAACCTGCCAACGAAGCCCTGTACAGCTCCAGTTTTGCGGCGGCCGGTGCGACCGGCAGGACGGGCTTTCAAGTCAGAGTTATCCCGATCAGAAATGTCGCCGTACAAGACCTTATCGATGTGATCAAACCACTGGTGCAGGAAAAGACCATACTCAATGTTGATGGCACCCGCAATATCCTGATCGCTTCCGGCACCCCGGATGAATTGGCGCGGGTCATGGATATGGTCAGCACCTTTGATATCGATGTGTTGAAGGGGCGGTCATTCGGCTTGTTTCCGTTGACGCATGTTGATGCGGAAACCATTATTAAAGAGCTGGAAGAGGTGTTTAATAAAAAAGCCAAAGAGGATGAATCTGACTTTTTTCGCTTTATCCCTATCGAACGTTTGAATGCGGTCATGGCGATCACTCATCAGGCCCGGTATTTAAGGGATATTGAAAGCTGGATTACCCGCTTGGATCGTGCCAATGCCGCTTCCGGCGGCGGCGTTAATGTCTATAAGGTTCAGCACGTTGATGCCGTGGAACTGGCAGATACCTTAAATGAAATTTTTGCCGGTGCGCAAAAAAAGGACAAAGCGGCAAAGCTGGCGCCGGGATCAAAAGCGGTTGAAATAAGCAGCAAAAAACAGACGGATACCCAAAAAACAAGCGCCGGTAATGCCCAAACCGGAGACGCCAAAGTGTCCAATGTCGGCGAGGTCAGAATAATCGCCGATGAAGCCAATAACTCGGTCATTATTGTCGCCACCGCTCAGGAGTATGAAGCGATCCGGCCGGTTATCAATCAGCTGGATGTGATGCCGTTGCAGGTGTTGATTGATGCAACCATAGCCGAGGTGACTTTGACTGATGAATTGGTATATGGCATCCAATGGTTTCTTCAAGAAGGCAATACGAGTATCGGTAGCGGCCTAGGGAGAGCTTCACTTAGCGATATTGCCGTTGCAGGCGCTGCGGCCTCGGCAACAGGCGGGCTGAGTTTGTTGCAGAATTCAGGGTCTATTAAAGCCTTATTAAGTGCGCAAGCCACCAATGGCAATGTCAATGTAATTTCCTCTCCGTCGTTGATGGTGTTGAACAATCAGGAGGCTAATATCCAGGTCGGTGACGAAGTGCCGTTAAGAACCTCCCAGTCATCTCCTATTCCCACAACAGGTGACCCTGTCAATGTCAATAATCTTCTGCAAACCAGTTCCATTCAGCAGCGTAAAACCGGGGTTAAATTAATGGTTAAACCCAGAGTCAACGCGAACGGTTTGGTTATCATGGACATTGAGCAAAGTGTCGAGAACGTTAAAGAGGGGGGTAGTGGCAGCAACATTGATTCGCCTACGATAGCAACACGGGAAATCACCAGTTCCGTTGCGGTGCAAAGCGGTGAAACTATTGTTTTGGGCGGACTGATTAAGGATGACAACACCGATAATAAATCCGGCATACCTTTTTTGCATGATCTGCCGTTGATAGGCCCGTTGTTTGGCGCCACGACTAAAAAGAATAACAAAACTGAATTAGTGGTGTTGATTACCCCGCGCGTGGTCGGCACCCGGCAGGATGCCCGGCTGATTACCGACGAATTCAAGCGCAAATTGACCGGAATTTATCAGGATAAAGCCGTTGTTTCGGAAAGTTCAACCGTAGAATAGCGGATAAAAAATGATCAAGTATGTCGCCTAAAAGCGCCTGCAATAAGTTTGCGTATTATGCAGGAGCACAAACCGGGTGCATTGTGCCCCGGTTTGCCGGTTATTTTAGAGCGTAGTGACTTCAGTACCCTTGCCGATTAACACCACATCGGCAGGACGCATCGCAAAAATACCGACGGTAACTACGCCGGTAATGTTGTTGATGATTTGTTCCAGTTTGATCGGATCGACAATATTCATATTATGCACATCGAGAATCTCGTTGTGATTATCGGTAATAAAATTTTCCCGCCACACCGGTTGACCGCCTAATTTAACCAGCTCTCTGGCAACATAGCTTCTGGCCATCGGAATGACTTCAACCGGCAGTGGAAATGCACCCAGCACATCGACGCATTTGCTTTCATCAGCAATACAGACGAATTTCCTGCTGGCAGCTGCAATAATCTTTTCGCGAGTCAATGCGCCGCCGCCGCCTTTAATCAGGTATTTGTGCGGATTGACTTCGTCGGCTCCGTCCACATAAACATCCAGCGTGCCCACTGCATTTAAATCAAATACCGGAATGCCGATTTTTTTTAAGCGTTCGGTACTCGTGATTGAACTGGAAACGGCTCCCTCAATATCTGCCTTAAAATCGGCCAAACAATCGATGAAGTGATTAACGGTAGAGCCCGTGCCCACGCCGATTATGGCAACATCTTTAATATAGTGTAAAGCGGCTTGAGCCACTTTTTGTTTTAATTCATCTTGAGTCATGAAGCTATCCTGATTTTCGTTAAAGGTAAGTAAAGTGTGTGTGATAATACCGTAGAACCCAAGATTACTCAGCTGATTTTTAACAAAAATAAATTAAAGCCGACATGTTCATTCTGCACAGCTCCAATAAAACCGAAAACCTGGTTGCTCACCTGACCGCAGTCATTAAAAACGCGCCGCTGGCATCGCCTTTTGCCAAGGAAGTTTTTTTGATTCAAAGTCAGGGCATGGAGCGGTGGTTATCGCAGCAGTTAGCCAGTCAATTTAAGGTCTGGGGCAATTACGAATTTTTATTTCCGGGCAAGTTTTTTAGCTTCCTGGCGCAGAAAATCGACAGCCGCTTAAGCGATGCGGCTTTTGAGCGTAATTTGATGCTTTGGCGGATTGAGGCATTGTTGCGCAGACTGAACGGAGAGGAGTTTTTGCCGTTAACGCAATACCTGTCCGGCGAAAATATCGCCTTAAAACGCTATCAGTTAGCCCAGCAGCTGTCGCAGATTTTCGACCAGTACCAGATGATGCGACCGGATATGCTGGCGGCCTGGCAAAAAGGGCAGTTGCTGTATCAAACTGCAACCGAACGCTGGCAACAAGCGCTGTGGCTGCAAATAACAGAACAGACCGGCAACCGGCATCGGGGTTCATTATGGCTGGATGTGATCGCCAAGTTGAATGCTGCAGAGCAAGGCACGTTTAGTCGGCAATTGCCGGAGCGGATTTCGGTGTTCGGACTGAATACCCTGCCGCCGTTATTTTTGAGTTATTTGGAAGGCCTGTCCAAACATTGCCAGCTGCATCTTTTCCTGCTCAATCCGGCGCAAGATTTTTGGGCTGATTTGGCCACCAAAAGACAGCGAAGCAGCGACGAAAACTTTAGCGGGCATCCGTTGCTGTCAACATTAGGCCAGCAGGGACGCGAGTTTCAGGAGATGTTGCTGGAACAAGTACAGTTCGATTTCGAGCCGGAAAGCTTTGAGCCTAGCGAGGCGCACAGCAATCTGCACCGGTTACAAAACGGTATTTTAAATAACCTGCTGGACGAGCCGATTTTGCAACAAGACGACTCGATCAGCATTCATGCCTGTCATTCCAGAATGCGCGAGGTGGAGGTATTGAAAAACCAGTTGCTGCAAGCGCTGGAAAACGACCCGACGCTGGAGCTGCGCGATATTGTGGTAATGGCGCCGGATATTCAGGTATACGAGCCGTTTATTTCCGCTGTGTTCGACGATATTCAACACGCCATCGCCGACCGAAGCTTGCGTCTTAGCAACAACGCGCTGGACGCCTTTATCCGTTTTTTAGACTTAAGCCAAAGTCGTTTCGGTTGGCAGACTGTGCTGGATTTGCTGGAGCAGCCGGTGGTGTATCCGGGGTTCGGTTTGTCCGAGGTTGACCTGGATTTGATCAAACACTGGGTGCAGGATACCCATGTGCGTTGGGGCAAGTCGGCACAACACAAACAGGAACTTGGACTACCCGAACTCAGCGAAAACACTTGGCAGGCAGCATTGGACAGATTGCTGATGGGTTATGCGGTAGGTAGCGATCAGGATTTTGTTGCCGGCGTGTTGCCCTACCGGGATATTGAAGGCTCCTCGGCGCTGGCCTTGGGCGGCTTGTGCGATTTTATGCAGCTGTTATTCAAAGCCGGCAAGGAACTCAAACAGGCGAAACCGCTAAAAAACTGGAGCGCACAGCTTTATTATTATGCCGACCAGTTATTGGCGATGGCGGAACCGGTTGAACGCCAGCAGCTTAACGAACTGCTGGCGGAATTGTCCGCCGAACTGGCCGCTGTGCATCATGATGACGTCGAGCTGCACGTGGTAATCAGCTGGCTGGAAGGTATGGTCGCCGAGCGCAAATCGTCCAACGGCTTCTTGCGAGGCCAGCTGACCTTTTGTTCGATGCTGCCGATGCGCTCGATCCCGTTCAAGGTGATTGCCTTGTTGGGTATGAATGACGGCGAGTTCCCCAAAATCGACCGTCATCCGACCTTTGACTTGCTGGCGCACAACTTTCGCAAAGGCGACCGCTCGCGCCGTAGCGACGACCGCTATCAGTTTCTGGAAATCCTGCTGTCGGCCAGACAGCAGCTGATTATGACCTATATCGGCCAGTCGATCAGCCACAACGACGCCATTCCGCCGTCGGTGGTGATCAGTGAGTTGCTGGAGGTTTTGCAGGGTGGCGGCGAGCTGATTACCCGACATCCCTTGCAGTCGTTCAGCCGGCGATATTTTGACGGTTCAGCCGGTTTATTCAGCTTTTCAAAAGCCGATTGTGAAACCGCCAGCGCTTTGTCCGCTAGAGATGAACGGTCGATCAATCCTGCGAGTTTGTGGTGGCAAGGAATACTCCCAGAAGACACCGTGGAAGTCGAAGTGATTGAACTGAATGAGTTGTTCAGTTTTTTCCGGCATCCGCAACGCTTTTTTATGCAACGACAACTGGATTTTCGCTTTACCGGTATGGAAGCCGATGCCGAAGAACGTGAGCCGTTCAGCATCGCCAAGCTGGAGGGTTATGCCATTTATCATGAATGGATACACGAGGCGTTAAACGGCAAGTCGGTAACGGTAAAAAAACTGCAAGCGCAAGGACGGTGGTTGGCGGGCGTACCGGGTGAGCTGGAGTTCGACCGGCAACAGAGGGTAGTTAATGACTTTGTCGAACGAATAAAGGCCAAAAATCTGGGTGCGCCTTTAGACGATTTGCCGGTAGACATAACCCTGAGTTCATATCGTCTGGTCGGCAAACTCGGCAACATTTATCAGCAGGGTAGCCTGTTTTATCGCTATGCAGATCTAAAGGGTAAGGATTTTATCTGCGCCTTGCTGCACCACCTCCTTATTAACCAAGTTCAAGAACAATCAACGATTTTACTCAGCACTGATGAGGATATGGTTTTGTTGCCGGAACATTGCCAACCGGATCATCTGACTGCATTGATAGATATATACCGGTTAGGCCGAAAACAGCCCGATGCATTTTTTGTGGAGCCGGCTTTGGCGTATATCAAACAGGCTTACAAACTGAAAACCAGCAGCCGGGCCACAAAGTCGGCGCTGGATACGGCAATCGAGCAATTGTCCAGAGCGGTAGAGCAACCCTACGAGCCGGAACTCGGGCGGCTTTACGGTAATGTAGCGGATATGGGCTTGGTGTTGGGCGAGTCGTTTGAGCGGCAATGCCAGAGTCTGTTGCAGCCGGTTTGGGATGCGCTGCATTAATAGCCAAGCATCATAAATCCCGCTACTACCAAAGGCAAGCGGGGTCAGATCTTGCGATCACGTATTGCAGCTTCTTGAGAACTACAAAGAGGATTCTCATTGGTAAATATAATCTCGCCGTGTATAAGGAACTGCTGCCTGAATGAGCAAGATGTCTGCCTTGGTTGCTTTCGCAGCATTGATGAAATTCTTCAGTGGAGCAATGCAACAGAACAGCAAAAGCAGAAAATAATAAACTTGGCAAATGCACGAAAAATTGATTATCGACTTAAATATGAAAATCAATGAGTCAGTGTCGTTGATTTTGGGAAACAAGGGCAGAGTAGAGAATTGGCTCACACAAAAGAAGGGGCAGGTTTTTCATTGTGCATTAGATGTTGGTCTTGCATGCACGTGGCTTAACATTGCGATGCTTTGATATGACGGCGAATTTCGGGTTTTCCCATCACCGGATGCCGATAGGTTGGGCAACAAAAAGCTGTTACCCAACTTACGCGACTGCAATCGGTTCGGAAATGCAACGCATTAATCAATCTGTCTAACGAACTTTCTGCTTAAGGATGAGTGCAGGCTTCGCCTGCAAGTTATACGGCAAGCAGGCCGAACAAGGCAGTTAACGCCAGCTCAGATCCGAAATGGCATCCATAACCATTCCCGTTCCAATCGTGATTAACAAAATGTCATTCGCCACACGCACATAACGGTGCCGGGGAGGAGGCGGTCCCAGCTGCATAAGGATCGTCTGCGGCAGATCGTAGTAAACGACGTTACGAGGTAGCTGTCGACCTAGAGTCCACTGTTTTGCCTGTCCGGGAGGCATGCAACCGTTGTGTTTTTTAGCGAGTCCTGGCGGACAGCGACCGCTACGGAACTGTCCGACATAGTAGTCATGGATCACGGCTCGATGCTGGTCACCGAAATAGCGCTGTTCTCTAAAGCCATCCGAGCTTTTTCTAGACAATGACTGATCATCGTGATCTCGGTCACGGCTACTACCTTTTTGGCTTTTTTGCTGCTGATGTTTTTCGGCTTTACCATGATCGCCCCGTGAAGGCTTGTCGGCAAGAGCCGAGCCGGCCGCCAACATTCCTGCGATAACAAAGGCCATGGTTCGACTTATTTTTAAGGTAAATTGCTGCATGTTCCACTCCTGAAAAAAATAACATTCGTTCACTGCTTGCTTACACATAATGCGCACAAAAATTGATGTCTGCCATCGCATTGTTGCACAACTTAAGCCGACGTGTCAGATTCCGTTATTGCGGGTTCAATCCCTCCGCTAATTAACGTGGTAAATGAGTCCAGGGCTTCCTCAGTGCTTAGGTTTGAATGGTTACCTGGTACTGACCAAAAAAAGCCGTACTAAACCGTACAATACGGTCGGCAGTGGCTTGTGGCGATACCTGCATGCCGAAAGACGCATTTGCCGGCTTGGGTGTTTTCGCTGAGTAGTTTAACGGTTGTTCTGATTTAATTTCCATGAACAGGCTCCTAATCAAATATGAGTTCTAAAGTTATAAGTATCTAGTTTTTTGTCAAAAGAAACTAAGCGCTAACATCTGGTTAGCGGCTGTTAACGTTCGGAAGTTTAAATCACAGCGATTTTTGTGCGGCAAACAGCACGCACATATGCCGATAGGCCAGCCATTTCAGGCTGGAAAATAACAGCAAGGTAGGCACGGCGTAAGCGATAGCAACACCGGTTGAACCGTAGCGAGCCCCCAGAATAAAACTCAGGGCTATCATGCTAAGCGCAGCCAGTGACATTAAACTAACGACTAAACGATTGCGCCCCATAAATTGCAAATAATACGGCGAGTCGGAAAACAGGGTGCTAAATGCGGCTCCGAATGTGCTGATAAATAAAGCCTGATAGCCTTGAGAATAATTGGCACCAAACAGATCAATTATTTCCTGTCCCCAAATACCGATAATACTCAGGAAAACTGCGATGAAGCAGGCAATCAAACGCATGCGTTTACCCAGTAAAGCCTTGATAGCACCCTGATCGCGACGCTCGAGTAAAACTACCAGCATCGGCAGATAATAACGATTGGTCGAGGTGCCGATCAGAGAAATCAGGGCTACTGTGTTCATCGCAACAGCATACGTCCCGACTTCCGCCTGTGAGGGATATAATATTTCCAGGATGATAATGCCGCCGCTGGTGAGCAAGGTCATCATTAAGCTGCTTATCAACAATGGAAGCGAGTTTTTCAGCCACCAGCGCCGACCTTTTGAGTTGGCTTTTGCCTGTCTAAGTTCTCTTGGACTGGCAGCTCGCGCCGTAATCAGCATTAGTATCAGCGTCAAACACCAGGCCGTGCCAAAACACAGCACCGCAGAAACGGCGGTTACCTTAAGCTGAGCATAGGGTAAAGCGATAATCAACAGCAAAAATACTGAAGGCAGAAAAAAACGATACAAAGCCAAAGCCAGGATTTGTACACCGTAGACAGTAATGACTTCAATCAAAAACAAACACAGCGCAATCACCGGCAAAAAGCCGGCGTAAATGACAATTGCGATGTGAAAATCAGCCTCTTGCAAGGCCAAAAAGGTTTCCAATCCCAAGCCGAGTATGCCCAGCAACAGCATGCTGAACAGAAAGATAGCCCGCATTGAAAACAGCAAAAATCCACGCAGACGCGGCCAGTTTTCGCGCTCGATATACAGGGCGATCAGACGCAGGGCGTACTTTTCCAGTCCCATGGTTGCCAGCGTCGACAGCAGCGTGACAGTGGAAATAGCGACACTGTAATCACCAAAAGCGTCGATAGCCAGATGTCTAGCCAGAAAAATATTAGCCCAATACATCAGCGCATAATTACACAAGCTCAAGCCAAACAGCGTCATGGAACTGAAATTAGTGGGTTGGACAGAAAATTTTGGGTTCAATATAAATCCATTAAATTGATGGGTAGTGTTTCAGGGTCGGGATGTGAAAAGGCCCGAAGCACATTGTTAATGATGGTTGTCTAGTGATGCCATATATCTTAAGTGTTAATTCGTTCATTCAGCACCACTAGAGGCTCTTATGTGTGTATCTTTTCTTTACCGTATAAATCGATGACTTCAACCGTAATGTTGTCATTCGGTGCGGTGACTAGAAAATCCTCAATTGTTTCCATAATGACATGATCGATAAATTTGGCTTTACTCGCAGTAATGCTGCTGTTTGCCTCAATGGTATTGCGACCAAGAACACCAGGATTCCGGAAGGAATATCATATTTAGATGACAGTAGTCGTATTGAGCGTATTTGTGTATCGCGTTAATAATCCTTTAGTTCTAAAGAGGGCGTACATTGATGCCCCGGGTTATTCTTGAAGGGGTAGTGAGTCTTTGGCAGGCAACCGTTAAAGGCCATCATCCTAGCCCCTTAAGCTTTCAATAACCTTTCACAATCTTTCGAGTACGTCATGTTGACGCAACGGCTCATTCTAGCTACAGATTTTTTGTTGTTGAAAAGAGAATAAGTAACGTGCTGTTTTTTTTACTAGGAATCACAATAAAGCCGAACAACGAGTTTTGGGTTGTTGTAGATTTGCAAATTATTTGATGAGTTGTTGCTCTGTAACAAAACTGTAACAAAGCTGTCATTAAGCTGTCATCTAATTTTCTTATTCTTGCCCCGACCTTTTCGACAACAACCAGAGCAAAAAATGAAAATATCTAAACTTACATTGGCAATCGCTACCGTTTTAGGTGCGAGCGTTACATCCGGCGCTTTTGCCATGGATCTTTATGTAGATACCAAAACCAAGCAAATTTTTGCAGAACCGGGCCGTGGACGGGAACTGATGGGTGCTTTCGAGAAGGTTCAAGATGCTCCTGCGAAAGTAGCTGAGAAATTAGATGAAGCGGAAATTAAAGCTATTCGCGAAGATTTGGCCTTAAAAGATAATGCGATTAAAGCATTACAAGAGCACAAAGAAGAATCTACGGGGCCGAAATCAGTGAATCTCAAACTGAATGAAAAAGGCATACAGTTTGAGACGGCGGATAAAAACTTTAACTTCAGATTGGGTGGCCGTATCCATGCCGATGCCTCATACAGCAGCGATGATAATTTGGTTAAAAGAGGCACAAGAACGCATGTTGAAGCCAATGACGGCACAGAAATCCGCCGTGGACGTATGGAATTTTTAGGCGTTTTCTATAAAGACTGGGAATTTAAAAGTCAGCTTGATTTCGCCGATAATAAAGCGACGGTTAAGGATATGTTTGTGCAATATAACGGCTTAAATGTTGCGACTCTTCCTTTAGCGATCACTTTCGGTCAACAAAAGCAGGCATTTAGCCGTGAGCTGCAGGAAAGTTCGAACGATATGATGTTTATGGAGCGCTCGTTAATGAATGTGCTTAACGAACCGACCGTGGATCGTGCGATCGGTCTGAATATCGCCAGTCTCAACAAAAACTGGACAGGCCAAGTCGGTATTTATGGCGATACAATTACTCCTAATGCTGAAAGTAATAAAGCGGACGAGGGTTGGGCAATTAACTCCCGTTGGACGTATGCGCCGATCAATGAAAAAACCAAGGTTATACATTTAGGGGTCGCCGGTAATTACAAGGCTCCGGACGCTAAAGATCAAGTCAATGACAGCGATTTAAAGTATTCCTATGAAACTTCTCATATGTCTAATCTGAAACTGATTGATACCGGACATATCGCCAACATTAACAACATCAAAATGGTGGGACTGGAAGCTAACGGTCTGTATGGACCTTTTGCATTGGGCGGTGAATACACCCATACCTGGCTTGATCGAAAAGATGGCGCTAACAATATGGAGTTTGATGGCTGGTATGGAGAAGCCTCATGGACAATAACCGGCGAATCGCGTAAGTACAAAACAGGTAAATTCTATAAAGTGGAGCCTAACAAGAATTTCAGTTTGAAAAATGGCGGATGGGGCGCATGGGAAGTGGCGACGCGTTATGCGGAAGCTGATTTAAACAGTGGTGCTGTTAACGGCGGACAGATGAGCAATCTTACTGTTGCGCTCAACTGGTACGTAAACAATAATATCCGCTTTATGGCAGACTACAATAAAGTGTTAGATATTAGCCAGTCTCCATTAACGACGGTTAGCGGTGGAAAGCCGGATAGTCTGGATATGTTTATGGTTCGCGGACAATTGGCATTCTAAAGCCCGTTTTCTAAGCCGTTACATTAACTAGAAAGCCGTACTGATTTATCAGTGCGGCTTTTTTTATGCATAAGATTTCGTATATGATGGCTTGTTTTTAGGATGGTTAAGTTGTTAAACATCACTCCAAATTTTTTGTCATCAGCGAGGTTAGCATTGAAAATTAGTCGCATACTTAAATGGGCACCGGTTTTATACTTGGCGGGATGCACATTGGCTCCTGTTAACTCCACTAGCCATTGGACTATAGAGCCGGTCAGCCACTATGATTCTGGGTATAAAAAAGGCACAGAAATCGTCAGTGTGCAGCAATCCACGTTGCGGGCGGTGCTCAGCAACTTCGACAGTGGCGAAGTGGATGTACTGGATGTCAGTCATCCTCAGCGCGTACACAGAAAAGCCCGTTTCAATCTTAAGCTGAGCAAGAACGAAGAACTGACTTCGGTTGCCTTTCATCCTTCGTTGGATATATTTGCAGCGGTTATCGATGCCGGCAACAGTCCCGGCAGGTTGGAGATTCGTTCGGCAACGACAGGGCTGTTGGTGGATCGTATCGTCGTCGGCTTTGGGTCGGATGCGGTGGTTTTTTCCGAAGACGGCAAGCTTGCGATGATCGCCAATGAAGGCGAAGATTTTTTGTTTGAGCCGTCAAGCAAGCAATTTTTTACCCCGGAAGGCAGTGTTTCAATCGTGCGGCTGAGTCAATCCGGGCATATTGTGAGCCACAAAAACCTGGAGCTGGCTAACATGACCAATCAGGAGGGTTTTGTCATCACCGAAGGCGGGCGCTTCCTGGAAAGGGAAATCGACTGGAATGGCGATGGCATCATCAGCAAGCGCATGGATTTCGATGGTAATGGAGTTATTGAAAATAAAAAAGTTACCCTGGGTTATTTTGAAGGACACGATGTGTTTGGTACCGAAACAAAGGGCGAAAAGAAAATATTCATTCCGATAAAAAACCGTTCGCCAGCTTTATTAGAGCCGGAATATATTGCCATTACCCCTGATTCAAAAAAAGCCTATGTAACCTTGCAGGAAAATAATGCGGTGGCGGTGGTGGATTTAGTCAACGAGCAGGTTATCAGCTATTACGGCCTGGGCGTGACGGAACATAAAACCGATGCCCGCTATGACGGCTGGATAAATTTTGATGACTCGATGGCGGGCTTGCGTGAACCCGATGGAATTACCACGGTGGGCAATGGCCGTTATTTTGTCACCGCCGATGAAGGCGACAGCGATTCGGATATTTCTATGCCAATGGACGGCCAGCCGACCGGCGGCGGTCGTTCGGTCAGTGTTTTCGATGCGGCGACAGGAGTCTTGCTAGGCGATACCGGCAACCAGCTTGATGAGTTTGCCTTCGCTAATAAAGTTTACCCGGAGCTTCGCAGCAACAAAAAAGGCTCGGAACCGGAAATGCTGGTTGCTTTCGATCTGGACGGCATACCGTATGTTGCCGTTGGCATGGAAAGAGCCGGTGCGGTTGAATTGATTTCCTTGGCTGACCCTGTTCATCCTAAAGTCGTCGCTTTGGGCAAGATTAGCGGCGATGAAGACAAGTCGCCCGAAGGCATCGCCCATTTTGTCGTGGATGGTGAGCATTATCTGCTGACGGCCAATGAAATGAACGGAACGATCGAGTGTTTTAAAATCGTTCGGCAAGGCGCTGATTAGGGATGCCGGAATAAAAAGCCGCACCGGGTATCCAGTGCGGCTTTTTTGTAATGAGTCCTAACACGCGGGACGGGGTTTGCAACCCCGTTCCTAACGTTTGATGCTGCCGTTATCTTTATGCCATGCGAGAAACCCTGCGGAAGAGGAAACATACCCGCATACCGGCTTCTGATACAATTGCTCACGACCCAATTAAAAAGGAAGCGCCATGCCGTCCCGACGCGTAGCCGCCGAGCTTAATGCCGGAACTTACTATCTCACTCTAACCGTTCAACGTTGGTATTATCTGTTTGACCGTTATAACCGCTGGCAGATTATGTCCGATTCGATCCGTTATTGCCAAGACAACAAAGGGCTGGAATTAAACGGTTATGTTTTTATGTTGAATCATATCCATCTCATAGTTACTTCGCCGGATATGGCGGGATTTTTACGGGACTTCAAGCGATTCACTACCGCTAAATTCAAGACCAATCTCGAAACCACGGAGCCGAGTGTTTTGAAACTGTTTGTTGACGCACAGGGAAGTTATCGGTTTTGGATGGAAACTAATGCCCCGAAGAAGATCGAAAACCCTGCTTTCTATCTTCAAAAGCTTAACTATATCCACGAAAACCCGGTACGAAAAGGTTATGTTTACCGCCCTGAACATTGGCTTTGGTCATCGGCCAACCCGGCTTCGCCGCTCCTTATCAAATTGCTTGCAACATGATGCACCACGCTGGACAGCTACCCCGTCCGAAACGTTTTGCGTTGGTTAAGTGTAGCCGCTTAGCTCAGACATCGCAGAAACGTTAGGAACGGGGTTGCAAACCCCGTCCCGCTTGGTAATGCTTTCTTCAACCAAGACTGACGACCCATTCCTCATGGACGCCGCAAGCACTACCTACGCTCCTCCGTTCTTCAGCCAAGCGACCAGTTCCGGCTCGGTAATATTACCTGCCGCCAACTGTTCAAATATCCGCACTCGATTTTCCGGTGTACCTGGCATATCGTTATCGTGCAGTTTTAAAAATAATCGGGTAACAATGTATGCAGTGCGCTTGTTTCCATCGTTAAACGGGTGGTTACGCGCAATGCCAAAACCATAAGCCGCCGCTAAAGCATATAAATCATTTTCGCCATAAGCATGTAGGTTTTGCGGACGAGCCAGAGCGGAATCCAATAAGCCTTTATCTCTAATGCCGGACAAGCCGCTATGTTCCGCCAGCTGTCGTTGATGAATAGCCAATGCTAATTCTGCGCTAATCCATTGCCAGGACATTTACTTTGCCAGAGCTTTTAAGATGTCACGGTCTTCACGCATGATGTCTTCAGCGACACTCATTTGTTTAGCAAATTCTTCGTTGTAGGGCGTTAATTTATAACCGTCTTCTGTTTCCGTTAAATACAGTTTATCGCCCTTATCGACGCGTAAACGATTAAGTACTTCTTTGGGGAGAACCACGCCTGCCGAATTACCAATGCTGCGAATCGCTAATTCCATAAATCACCTCGGGAATGTTATTACAATTGTTACCACTCAGTATAAACTATTTATTGTGATTAATGAATGAAAGCCAGGAAGACAGAGTTCGTGGTGTAAATGCCGACTGGCTATCTACAGAACCGCTATTCTCAGTCATGGCCCATTACTTTTAGCTGGGCGCGCAGGTTTTCAAGCTCTTCGATCAAGTCCAGCGCCAGTGCAATACCGGCCAGGTTAACGCCCAGATCATGCTGTAACCTTAGCGCCGAACGCACCCGCACCAGGCTGGCTCCTGAAAAACGCCATAAATGTATCTCATCCCCTTGCGGCTCGATAATGCTTTCTTCAACCAGGCTGATAACCCATTCTGCATGGACGCCGCAAGCCTGACACAATTGTTCCAATGTCAGGCTGTCATCTTCAATGACGGTTCCGGTATGTACTGGCAATAAGTCATGTGAATTCATTGGCGTTATACCCCCAGAGATAGACGCGGATTAAAATCAAGTTCTTGCTGCATTTTTTGGTAGATGACTTTGGCGTGCTCGGTGTTGGCAGACGGCAGCGCGATTTGCAGCACTACAAAAAAATCGCCCGGTGTTTTGGCCGGTAGTCCACGACCTTTTAAGCGCAGTTTTGTGCCTTGCCGGGAATTGGGCGGGATTTTCAGGTCAATATTCCCTTCCGGTGTCGGTACTTTAATTTTAGCGCCTAAGGCCGCTTCCCAAGGCGTGACCGGCAGATCCAGATAAATGTCGGTTGCTGAAACCCGATACAGCGGGTGGCTGTTAAAGGCTATTTCAAGCAGCAGGTCACCGGCTTTGCCTCCGCCCGATCCGGGGTCGCCCTGACCTGACAGGCGTATGTGTTGTCCGGGTTTAATGCCTTTGGGAATTTTGATGTTCAGGCTACGGTGCTTGACCTGTACATAGCCTTGCGCATCCATTCCCGGGGTGCTGAGGGAAATATTGCGCGTCGAGCCGTGAATGCTGTCTTCCAGATCGATGTAAATTTTTGCATGACTGTCCTGCCCACGCTGATCGAAACCACGTTGCCCCTGAGCGGATGGGCGGAATCCGGCGCGACCGAATAATTGTTCAAAAAAATCGCTAAAGGCGCTGGCGTCGCCGCCGGTAAAGCCGCCGCCTTTGAATTCGAAGCCCTCATCCCAGTTTGGCGGCGGCCTGAATTCCTCGCCGGCTTTCCAGTTCGTACCCAGTTTATCGTAAGCGGCTCTTTTTTGAGGATCTTTGAGTACTTCGTAAGCCTCGCCCAGTTCCTTGAATTTTGCCTCGGCATCCTTTTCCTTGCTGACATCGGGATGATACTTGCGCGCCAGTTTACGATAGGCACGCTTGACGTCGTCCTGAGTCGAGGTTCTGGATAGCCCCATGATCTTGTAGTAATCTTTATATTGCATGTTGCCCGTCCGATGGCGTGAATTTGCCTGGAAAATTATATTTCTACATTACCATAAATCGTTTAATGGCAAGCTTTCAGCTTAGGCGACTGGCCCGATAGGCGCGCATTAAGGCGACAAATGCCAGAAAATCGTACAAGCCGTGAATCACTATGGGAATTAATAAGTTCCTGTCGCCGCTATAATCCATCGCTAAGCTTAAATAAATCCCCACTAAAGTTGCCAGCACCGCATAAAGCGGGGTCACGGCATGAGCCAGTCCAAAAATAATATTGCTGCCGATCAGGCCAGCGGTCATTCCCCAGGACGATTCTATCCAGGGCTGGATAACGCCGCGAAACAGCAGCTCTTCGGAAAGCCCTGCAATCGATGCCAGCATCAATAAATCAGCCCAGTGATAACGCTGCAAGCTGGGGCCTAAGGTTTCAAACAGCAGGTTTTTAATCTTGATTACCGAGTCTATCCGCATCTGCTCTAGGCTTAAAAATAATAAAAATAAAGGCATAGCCCCTATTACGCCGTAAGCGATGGCGGTTTCTGAAAAATGCAGGTAAGCGAAAGGGTTGATGTTTGCGACCCAGCCTAACGCTATCGCAACCGGAATCAGCGTCGCTTCAAAAGAACAGGCCTTTTTAAAAAAATCGTCGGGGTTGAACGAAGATTTATCCATGGGTTTTATTGGTGCAGTCAGCGCAGTAAGAAAACCACATTCTAATCAAAAATGGTTAAAATAGCCGTTTTGATTCATTACTGCGACTGACCCTATGCTGTGTTTTATTTATAAAAGCCTGAAAAAAGAACATCTTTATCTGTATGTCGATAAAAAAGACGACTTTTCGAAGGTGCCGGAAACGCTGTTCAACAGCTTTGGCAAAATGGAATTTGTGATGGATTTGGAGTTGACGCCGGAACGCAAACTGGCCAAGGAAGAAGCCGGGAAAGTTATCGATAGTCTGACGGCGAAAGGTTTTTTTGTGCAGCTGCCGCCGAACAATATGTCGGCGCCGTTAACTATTCAATAGTTTTTTATAATCCGATTTGTCCACGAAAAACACGAAAGACACGAAATAAAGCAATATGTTGTAATTTTTCATCCTATGGATGACGACTATGGCAGACCGGTACGCTACTCCATGCAGTCGGCAGCTTGAATATTTTCGTGCTTTTCGTGTTTTTCGTGGATCGATGCAGTCCTTTACGCTTTCGGCAAGGTAACCCCGGTCTGGCCCTGATACTTGCCGCCCCGGTCTTTGTAGGAGGTTTCGCACACTTCATCGCCGCCGAAAAACAGCATTTGCGCCACGCCTTCATTGGCATAGATTTTTGCGGGTAGCGTCGTGGTATTGGAAAACTCCAGCGTCACATGGCCTTCCCATTCGGGCTCTAAAGGCGTTACATTGACAATGATGCCGCATCTTGCATAAGTCGATTTTCCCAGACAAATTGTTAATACGTCGCGCGGAATACGGAAGTATTCGACCGTTCTGGCCAAGGCGAATGAGTTCGGCGGAATAATGCAGACATCGGACTTAACATCGACAAAGCTGTTCGAGTCGAAGTCTTTGGGGTCGACGATCGCGGAATTGATATTGGTGAAAATTTTGAATTCGTCTGAACAACGGACATCATAGCCGTAACTGGAGGTGCCGTAGGAAATGACCCGGCCGCGTTCCGAATCCCTGACCTGGCCGCTTTCAAACGGCTCGATCATGCCCTGTTGTTCCGCCATGCGGCGTATCCATTTGTCCGATTTAATGCTCATGCTGTACTAACTACTCAGTGTTAAAACGGTCAATTTTCACACAGAGATTCGATAGGCACAAGGCGAAAGGCGAAAGGCGAAAGCAACCGTGTTTTCCTTGCGCCTTTCATCCTTGCGCCTTGCGCCTGTTTTTCAGGTGTTCTGCACGACGATCTTGGGAAACTTCGTGGTGAAATCCTTGGCCTTTAACGCCAATCTTGCTGCTGTTTTACGGGCGATTTGTCGGTAAATTTGCGCAGCTCGACCGTCAGGGTCAGCAACGACAGTCGGTCTGCCGGAATCGGCAAATTGCCGGATACTTATGTCCAAAGGCAGGGAGCCAAGAAACTCGATCCGGTTGCGCTCTGCCATCGCCAGCCCACCGCCTGCACCGAAAATGGCTTCTTCGTGACCGCAGTTGCTGCAAATATGCATGCTCATGTTTTCAACCAGACCCAACACCGGCACGTTGACTTTCTCGAACATCCCTAGGCCACGCTGGGCGTCGATCAGCGCAATATCCTGTGGTGTGGTGACGATAATTGCGCCGCTGACCGGAATCTGTTGCGACAAGGTTAACTGAATATCGCCGGTACCCGGCGGTAAATCGACAATCAGATAATCCAGATTGTCCCAGTTGGTGTCTTTAAGCAGCTGCTGCAAAGCGGTGGTGACCATCGGGCCGCGCCAGATCATGGCTTGATCGGCTTCCACCAGATAGCCGATAGAAATGGTCTGTATGCCGTAAGCGACCTTAGGCATCATGGTTTTCTGGTCTTTGCTTTCAGGATAGCCTGAAAGTCCGAGCATCATCGGGATGCTGGGTCCGTAAATGTCCGCGTCCAGAATGCCGACATTAGCGCCTTCTGCGGCCAGCGCCAGAGCCAGATTGACCGCCGTCGTCGATTTGCCGACGCCGCCTTTGCCGGAGGCCACCGCGATAATGTTTTTGACGTTGGGCAGCGGCTTTAAGGCCTGTTGCACGGCATGGGATACGATTTTTACGGTCACTTCAACATTGGCATCGCCGATACCGACCAAGGTTTTCAGATGTTCTTCAACCTCGGCTTTAAGTTGAGCCAGATAGCTTTTGGCCGGATAGCCCAACTCCAGTTTTACGCTGACATTGTTGCCATCTACCGTAATGGCTTTGACCGATTTTGCAGAAACCAGATCGGCTCCATTGTGGGGGTCGATAAATGTTTGCAGTAGATCTTCTACATCAGTTTTTTCGATGCTCGCCATGCCCATGCTCCCTAGTTGTAATAAAATACGCCTGATTAATAACCAAGTACCAGACTCAAGATATGGGTTATTTTACCGATTTCAACGCACTATTGCACTTATTAGCGGCTTGATAATCACTGATTGCCTTTATTTTATGCCATAATACAAAGCTATTTTTGCCTTCGAATTGTTTGCACTTTTTACACTATGTCAGCTAGAAAAATTCTCGTCACCAGCGCACTGCCTTATGCCAACGGCCCGATTCATCTCGGCCATCTGGTTGAATATATTCAAACGGATATTTGGGTACGTTTTCAGAAACAACGCGGCAATCTCTGCTATTACGTTTGCGCGGACGACACGCACGGCACGCCGATCATGCTCAGGGCGGATCGCGAAGGCATTACCCCGGAACAGCTGATAGCTCAGGTCGGCACGGAACATTTGGCGGACTTTATCGAATTCGGCATAGCGTTCGACAATTACCACAGCACCCATTCCGAAGAAAATAAAGCGTATTCAACGCTGATTTACGAACGGTTGCGCGATGCCGGGCATATCAGCTCACGCAGCATTACCCAGGCTTTCGATCCGGTTAAGAACATGTTCTTGTCCGACCGTTTTATCAAAGGCGAATGCCCAAAATGCGGAGCACTCGATCAATACGGCGACGGCTGTGAGGTTTGCGGCGCGACTTACTCGCCGACCGAACTGAAAAATGCGGTTTCCGCTATTTCAGGCGCAAAACCTATTGAAAAAGATTCGGTGCACTATTTTTTCGACCTGACTAACTTTAGCGACATGTTGCGCGACTGGACCAACGCCGGTCATTTGCAGTCCGAAGTCCGCAACAAGTTGGCCGAATGGCTGGACGGCGGTTTGCAGCAATGGGATATAAGCCGCGATGCGCCTTATTTCGGTTTTGAAATTCCCGATGCGCCCGGCAAATATTTTTATGTTTGGCTGGATGCGCCGATCGGTTACATGGCCAGCTTTAAAAACCTGTGCGACAAGCAGGGACTGGATTTTAATGAGTTTTGGTCGAAAAACAGCGACGCCGAGCTGTACCATTTTATCGGCAAAGACATCATCTATTTTCACGCGTTATTCTGGCCTGCGATGTTGAGCGGCGCGCATTTTCGGACGCCCAGCGCGATTTTTGCGCACGGCTTTTTAACCGTGAATGGCGAAAAAATGTCCAAATCGCGCGGCACCTTTATTAAAGCCAGAACCTATCTGGATCACCTGAATCCCGAGTACCTGCGCTATTATTTTGCCGCCAAGCTCAGCGCCGGGGTCGATGATCTGGATTTGAATTTTGACGATTTCAGCCAGCGGGTTAATTCGGATCTGGTCGGCAAGGTGGTCAACATCGCCAGCCGTTGCAGCGGATTTATCGCCAAACGCTTTGACAATAAGTTGTCCGAACAGTGTTCGGAACAGGCGCTGTTCCATGAGTTCGTTGCTGTTAACACGCACATCGCCGAGCTGTACGAGACCCGCGAATTCGGCAAAGCCATGCGCGAAATCATGGCGCTGGCCGACAAAGCCAACCAATATATCGATGAGAAAAAGCCCTGGCTGATCGCCAAGGAAGCAGGCAAGGATGCAGAACTGCACGAAGTCTGCACCATGGGGCTTAACCTGTTTCGCTTGCTGGCCGTTTATTTGAAACCGGTTCTTCCTGTTTTGGCAGGCAATGCGGAAAGCTTTTTAAATATCGAAGCGCAAGCTTGGCCGGTTGATGCCAAACCTTTGTTAAACCATGCCATCAATGAATTTAAGCCGTTGATGATACGGGTTGATGCCGATAAAATCGCGGCGATTATCGAAGCCTCCAAAGAAAATCTGGAAAAAACCGCCGAGCCTGTGCAAGCCAAAAAATACGAACCGATTGCCGACACTATCGACTTTGACGATTTTGCCAAACTGGATTTGCGTATCGGTAAAATCATCAAAGCCGATCATGTTGAAGGTGCAGACAAGCTCTTACAACTGACCGTGGACATCGGCGACGAAACCCGCAACATTTTTGCCGGGATTAAATCCGCCTACAAACCGGAAGAGTTGGAAGGCAAGTTAACCCTGGTCATCGCCAATCTTGCGCCCAGAAAAATGCGTTTCGGCCTGTCCGAAGGCATGGTGCTGGCGGCAGGTCCCGGCGGCAAGGATATTTGGGTTTTGAGTCCCGATGAAGGTGCTGAGCCTGGTATGCGGGTTAAATAACGTCGTTATCGTTCCCACGCTCCGGCATCCCGCAACGCTGGAGTGTTGCGGGACTGAATTCCCACGCCGGAGCGTGGGAACTATTAATAATTTGTTTGCCTAATCGACGCGACGAGAATACCCGGAACATGCCTGTTTCACCAGAAACCCTTACCTTGATTGATCAAATCAACGCATTACTGCCGCAGACTCAATGCGGCCAATGCAGCTTCCAAGGCTGCCTCCCATACGCCGAGGCCATAGCCTCCGGTGCGGCGGACATCAACCAATGCCCTCCGGGCGGCGATCAAGGCATAAGCGATCTGGCCGATTTATTAGGCGTCCCCTCCAAACCGCTGAATACCAAATTCGGTCAGCACAAACCCGCAAGCGTAGCATTTATCATCGAAGACGACTGTATCGGCTGCGTTAAATGCATCGCCGCTTGTCCTGTCGATGCGATACTGGGGGCGGCAAAATTCATGCACACGGTTATCGCCTCGGAATGTACCGGCTGTGAATTGTGTGTGGCGCCTTGCCCGGTAGATTGCATCATCATGCAGCCCGCACCGGTCAACCCTACCGAAGTCCTAAGGACGCAAAAATCCGCACAGGCGAAACGGCGCTATGATGCGCGCTGTTTGCGTAAGGAAAAACAAGAGCTTGAGAAAGCGGAGCGCGCGAAAAAGAAAAGGCTGGCCTTGCTAAAGAGTGCGGTTTGACTAGGGAGCAAAACCTAACATTGATAGTATCAATCGCTGAGTTATTTTAGTTAAGCAAGCGGGTAGAAACTGTAATAAACTAACAGCAGTTTTTATTTTTTTAATGAGTCACTTTATGCGACGTTTTATTCTATTGAGTTTGCTTGCCTTTCCGGTCTATGCTGTCGACGAGCAACCGCCGACGCTTGAGGCTGTGCCGGAGGTTCCTGAGCCGCCTTTGCCTGTGCAAAACGGTGAAACCATGGAGCCGGATATTACCATTATTCGTAAAGGTAAGGAGACCATACAGGAGTATCGCCGTGGCGGCAGGCTTTATATGATCAAAGTGGTACCGGCCATCGGCCCGCCTTATTATTTTCTCGACACCAATGGCGACGGCAAAATGGATGTACGCCGCAGCGATCTGGATAGAGGCTCCGAAATCAATATGTGGAAGCTGTTGGAATGGTAGTCGCTTAAAAGCAGTGTCTGTATTTACGCGCATAACCCGTCCGCAACTCGATCAGTTCTTTAGTGCTTATACCCTTGGTGAAGTCATTAGTTTTGAGGGTATAACGGACGGCATAGACAATACCAATTATGTTGTAACAACCACGCAGGGCAGCTTCGTTCTGACCCTGTTTGAGTCGCTGACTTTCGATGAATTGCCGTATTTTTTAAAATTACTGGCGCACCTGGGCAAAAGCAGTCTGTTATGCCCCAGTCCTCAAAGCGACCGGCAGAAAAATGCCTTGCGTCAGCTTCATGGCAAGCCTGCTGCGGTATTTAAACGATTATCCGGCTTAGCAATCGCAACGCCATCCATTTTACATTGTCAGGAAATCGGCTTGCAGCTGGCAAGTTTGCATCGTTGCACACAAGACTACGTGTTCCCGATAAAAAGCGGCAATGATTTAAGCTGGTGCAAAACGGTGCTGCATAAAATCGACGCTCATTTATCGGCAGAAGATCGTGAGTTGATTGATGATGAGCTGGCTTATCAAGCTCAATACGGTCAGGCCGCTCTGCCACGAGGCGTCATTCACGCCGACCTGTTCAGGGATAATGCCTTGTTTGTCGATGACCGTCTCAGCGGACTGTTGGATTTTTACAGCGCCTGTACCGATACCTTGTTGCTCGATGTTGCGATAGCGGCTAACGACTGGTGCTGTGATAACGGCACCGTTAATGATCAAAAGTTTGCGGCGCTGTTAGCGGCTTATGAAAGCCTGAGGCCATTGGAACCGCTGGAAAAACAACACTGGCCGACCCTGCTTAGGGCGGCGGCATTACGCTTCTGGCTATCGCGACTGGAGCACCACTATTATTCTCGTCCCGGCGAAATGACTCAGCAAAAAGATCCGTTGGTTTTCCGGCGTATACTAGGGCAGCATCGACAATCAAGCTGTTTATCGGGCCACATAAATACCGTCAACTTCAGGAGCACTGCATGATTAAAATACTTCATCTCACCTTTATTTTATTGTCTATTACCAGTTTTGTGGTCAGGATTTTTATGGCAGAAAAACGCCCTGAAATGCTGGAGCAAAAATGGATAAAAATCGGACCGCATATCGTTAATACTTTTTTGCTGATCACCGGTTTTATGTTGATATTTCAAGGTCAATGGCTGTCAGGCGAGTTCGGCTGGATTGTGGCTAAAATAATAGCGCTATTCGGATATATCGGCTTGGGTATGGTTGCTATCAAGAGTCAGGGTGCCCTGCGTTGGCAAGCTTTTGCCGGCGCACTAGCCTGCTTTATTTATATCGGCATAGTAGCGGTCAGCAAGAATGCATTTTTCTTTTTATAATGGCCGGAAAAAACATCGCTATAAAGAAAATTCAATTTTACTGATGTGTTGATTCAGCCAACATAAAACATCCTTGCCCTTGTGAAACGAGCTTTGATCAAATTCAGGGAGTGGGGTCTTGGTTAATACCGCCCAGCGGGACAGCTGGTTTTTGAGTTGTCCCTGTTCGCTGACCGTAAAATGATAGCGTTGTATCAACTGGGCAAACAGCTTGGGTTCCGGCGCTGCAACCAGCTTGGCCAGACGGCTTAACTCTGCCAGCAGGGCTTCAATCGTTACCACATGCGCGGCTATTAATACCGCAACCTGCTTTGGCTGAATGTTTTCCGCCGGGGATGATTCATTATCTGAAATAACTTTCAGGCAATGGATTAATTCGCCGGTCGAAAAGCGCACCGCTGCTTCATAAAATGCAGACGCTTCCATATCGCACAGATGTTCCATGTTATAAACCAGCTGCGGCCTTGATACCGTTTGGACGCAGGCGGTGGGACACGGCGGCGTAAAAACCAGCGGCGGATAATAGCTTTTCCGGCTATCGACATCGGTGATTTTGTCGATTAGAAACAGGCTGCCGACAGCATGGTCAATATGCCCGGCGATACCGATATTGAGCAGCACCGGAGGGTTAATCCCGGCAAACAAAGCCTGGGTGTAAGCCACGCCGGCAGCCATCGCGCTTTTTCCCAGTCCGGTGACTGTCAGGCAGATCTCCTTATTCAAATAAACCGCAAACGGCTGAATCGTCGTATCTTTCTTTAAATTGAAATTTTCGACCAGCGGCTTGGCCTCGCAAGGCAGAGCGGCATAGATAAAAATTTTAGGCGGATTTTGTTGCATAGTTTACGGTTTACCTACAGATAATGCTGACAGGCCGATGTTAGCGTCTAAGCTGGCAGCATCAGCCAGGGTGTATTTGTCTAACACCGTCATAAATGCGCGTTGCGCTTCATATAAAGTGGCCTTCAGGAAGCAGTTGCGGATCAGGCGGCACTGATTATTCGGAGTATCGAAGCACTCAACCAGATTCATGTTAAGCTCAGTTTTTCGCACGACTTCACCGACACCAATGGTATTCGCGGGTCGGGCCAACTGGATGCCGCCGTCCTTGCCCCTGGTTGTCATAATAAAGCCTTGGTTGGCCAGAGTGCTCGCTACTTTCACCAAATGGTTACGGGAAACTTGATGATACTCGGCGATTTCTGCAATGGTCGCCATGCCCGGTTCCGGCAAGCGGGCAAGATAAATCAGCAGACGTAACGAAAGATCGGTGAATTGCGTAAGTTGCATAGTTAATACTCCTTTAAAGTTATCTGTATTCCATTTTAAACTTTAAAATTAATAGATAGAGCTTGACGATTTAATGATAGAACAATAAGATGTATTTCAAATGCATCTTATTATCAAGGCCACTGAAAATCCGGTAAATTGACGATGTATTTTAAACACCTTTTCATTATTTGGAGAAAAATATGTCAGAACAACTATCTTTGTTTGAGAAAATAGGCGGTGAAGCCGCTGTTGATGCCGCTGTTGATATTTTTTACCGCAAGGTATTGAGCGATGACCGCATCAGTGCCTTTTTCGAAGGCGTGGATATGGATAAACAGGCCGCAAAACAAAAATCATTCCTGACCATGGCTTTCGGCGGACCGCATAATTACACCGGACTCGATATGCGTCTTGGTCATGCCCATTTGGTCGAACGCGGATTGAATGATTCACATGTCGATGCGGTGATCGAAGACCTTGGCGCTACTCTCCGCGAGTTGAACGTAGGTGAAGATCTGATTGCTCAGGTTGCGGCCATCGCCGAAAGCACTCGAAACGACGTGTTGGGCCGTTAACTTTCCCTCTTTGAATCAGGTACACCGCTATGGTTAATATTCGTTATGCAAAAGACAGTTTCGAGCTGAATGAAAACCAATCTGTTCTGGATTGTTTGACCGGTCACGGTGTGCCTGTTCCTTTTTCCTGTCGCAGCGGAGTCTGTCAGACCTGTCTGATGCGCGCCACGGGCGGCACGCCTCCTGAAATTTCGCAACACGGTTTAAAGGATAGTCTCAAGCTTCAGAACTATTTTCTCGCTTGCGTTTGTCATCCTAGTGCAGATCTTGAAGTTGCCCTGCCGGATGACGATGATATTCAGGCGGTGATTCCCGCTACCGTCAAAAGCCTGAAATTGCTCAACGCAGAAATCATGCATGTGGTTCTCGAATGCCACCTGCCTATTGATTACAGGGCAGGACAATTCATCAACTTATTTCAAAATCAGTCGCTCGGCCGCAGTTACTCACTCGCCAGTGTGCCGCACGAAGATGAGTATCTTCATCTTCATGTCCGCCGTTTGCCGCAGGGTCGGGTAAGCGGCTGGATACATGAGGAATTACGTCCCGGTGATACCGTCGAGATCCGCGGGCCCGGCGGCGACTGCTTTTACATACCCGGCAATACCGAGCAGGGCTTGGTTCTAATCGGTACGGGCTCCGGGCTTGCGCCTCTTTACGGTATCATCCGCGACGCCCTCAGTCAGGGCCATACTGGCCCTATCCATTTGTTTCACGGCAGCCGCGATTTGAGCGGGCTTTATCTGACCGGAGAACTGCACGATCTGGTTCAGCAATATGCGAATTTCAATTATGTGCCCTGTCTGTCCGGTGATGACGTGCCCCATGGCTTTGCTGCGGGACGAGCCGATGATGTGGCTTTTCAACAGATTTCCAATCTCAAGAACTGGCGCATGTTTCTTTGCGGACATCCTGAAATGGTCAAAATAGCCAAGAAGAAAGCTTTTATGGCCGGTGCATCCATGAAGGATATTTATGTCGATGCGTTTAATGTCAGTCAGTCTTCATAAATTATTGTAAACCCAGTAGATGGCTTGCCTCCAATGAGAGCCGGAGGTTAGTCCACCCTTAAACTTCTCCGATGGAGATTGCCTGATGCCCCGCGTCGTTGCTTTGTATCGTTATCCCGTGAAGGGTTTCACGCCCGAACAGTGCGAAGTTGTCAATGTCCTTGATGAAGGGCGAATTGTCGGCGATAGAGTTCTTGGCGTCCGTTTTGCCGATTCGGGCGTGATCGATGATGCCTGGAGTAAAAAACACCAGTTTGTTGCTTTAATGAATACCCCGGGCATAGCAAGGCTTCAGCTTCAGTTCGATCATCAGAAGCGTAGACTATGCATCAGCTTGGAAGGTAAGGTTTTGGTGAATGAGGCACTGGATGAGAAGGGACGCAGCAAAATTGCCGCCGCGATTGAAAATTATGTACTCAAGCTGAATGAAAATCCGCTTTCCTCTCACCCGGAGCGGCTGCCGTTGCGATTAGTTGGTAACGGGATTACGCCCCGTTATCAGGACAATGAGGCCGGGCAGATAACCTTGCATGGCCGCGCAAGTTTGGCTGCTGTCGGTGCCGCTGTCGGCGACAATGATCTCAATGAACTTCGCTTCCGCTCAAATATCGTCATCGACGGTCTGGAGGCATGGGAAGAACAAAGCTGGGTGGGGCGCAGGATTCGTATCGGTCAGGTTAATTTCGACGTGGTCATGCCGAAGAGCCGATGCCTTGCCACGCAAGCGAATCCTAACTCCGGCAAACGGGATTTGCCAATCCTTAAAACGCTAACCCGTGTGTTTAATCAGGAAAAGCCGACTTTCGCCATTGCGATGCTGACCCGCGGTGTTGGTGGGCCGATTTACCTTGGCGATAAAGTCAGTCTCATTGATTCGATGCACCTTGCTGATTGAGCAGGGCAATGGTCATATCCTGCTCAGGATGACAGAAACACGGCGGAAAATAACTTGGCTTTTGCAGGGTATCTTTAAGACCGACTTGGGCCAAGACAGGTGGAGAGTTGTCAAGACTGCGCATTTTGCAGGTTTGGACGACAACCTATTAGGTGCCTTTATGTAGGGTCTCCCTCCACCTGATATTGCAGTTATTTGCCTAATACGTCATTGCGCGTGCTTTCCGCAATCGCGGCAGCTTGGGCGATCAGTTCTGGCGGTACATTTAACTCGGCTAAGGTTGCGCCAAGATGCTCCATGACGGCATCGAAATGGCTGGCATTCAAGCCCATTTTGACCAGACGGGCATGAGCGTTACGCATATCTGTACCGTTGTAATTATTGGGGCCGCCAAAGGCCATAGTCAAAAAAGCTTTTTGTTTGGCAGCTTGTTTTTCCATGTCGGAATTGTCGAAAAAACGGTTAATGCGGTAATCCGCCAGCACTTTGCGATAAAAAATATCGACAGCCGCATCAACAGCCGCTTCGCCGCCAAGTTGTTCGTAGAGTGTTTGGGTTGAAGCTGTTTCTTGTGATTCGCTCATTATTGTCTCCAGTAGTATCTAAGTAATTATTTTTATTTGTTTAAGCAAACTCGCTCAAGCGGAAGTTTATAACAACAGATGAATTTTTGCTATAAAACTTTTACAAGTTATATGCGTCATAATAGGCTATTATCTCTGTAAACTAACCAAAAAACCATGACGAAAAGGATGAATCCGCTAATACCTCAAAAGATAAGTTCCCGCCAACATCAGATACTTGAACACTTGTTGGCAAACCGAAACGGCTTGAGTGTTGATGAGCTGGCCAAATTACTGGATATTTCAAGAACGGGTGTACAGCAGCACTTTGTGGTTCTTGAACGGGATGGCTATATCAAAAAAAATACGCTCAATAAAACAGCGGGGCGACCGGTGATGATTTATGTCATAACCGACAAAGGTAACAACTATTTTCCGAAGCAATATGCCTGGTTTTCAGAACTGATTCTCAGCGATTTACAACAGGAAATAGGCCCTGAACGCTTCAAAGTTTATATGCAAAAACTGGGTGGCAAGATGGCAGATAAGCTGCGCTTCAAGTTTGAAGGCAAAAAATTAAATGAACGTATTGATGAGCTGGCCTTAATCATGACCGATCTTGGTTTTCAAGTGAAAGTTGGCGTAGAACCCGAAACTGAATGTCCAAATATCCAGGCTTGCAATTGTATTTATCACGACTTGGCGCAGAAACATCATGAGATTTGCGAGTTTGATTTAGCGCTGATGTCTTCGTTGCTGGACAAGAAAGTTGAGCAGATAAGCTGCATGGCTAAGGGCGATTGTCACTGTAGCTTTAGAATTAAATAGACGAAAGACAAAGGGCGAAATACTGGGGCTGAAAGTGGTTTTTTTGCCTTTAGCCTTCATATTTTTTAATCAGCCGCTGATAATAGTCTGCCTCATCCGTTTTGCCTCGCTTGGTAACGCCGTTAAGATAAATACCGGCTTTTTTTAGCAGCATATTGACTGCCGCCTGTCGGTTTTGCTCAGACAATTGACCGGCATCAATGATTTTTTGCAAGGCGCTGATTCGAAACCGATCCAGACCCCAGTATGCACTGGATAGCTGGTCTTCATGACCGCCATGCTTGATTATTTGCGGCTGTTCAAGCAATAAAACCGGATAATTTGCAGTGATTCTGAGCCACAGGTCGTAGTCTTCACAAGCAGGCAGTTGTGTATCGAACAGGCCAATATCTGCAAATACCGAACGGTGTATCAACACCGTGGACGGCGACATCGCGCAGAGCGGCAAGCAATGGCTAAAAATCCAGCCGCCGGTTTTGGCGTATTTTTTGGGTACGTTAACCTGGGTTCCATTGCGAATCCAATTTTCTTCGGTGTGGCAAATCCGGAGTTCAGGGTGAGCCGCCAGCGCCGCCATCTGTTTAGCCAGTTTTTCAGGCAGCCATTCATCATCGGAATCCAGAAAAGCCAGCCAGTCGCCGGTCGCTTGTTGAATGCCGAGATTGCGCGCTACGCTGACGCCGAGATTTTCCTGATGGTAATAATTTACCTGAGGAAATTCCTGTTGGAGCATGATGGCAGTATCATCGGTGGAGCCATCATCAATGACCGTAACTTCTATCGGTAATAAGCTTTGGGAATAGACGGATAATAGCGCGCGTTTCAGCAGGCCACGGCGATTGTAGCTGGGGATAACGACTGAGATAGTTATAAGATTACCTTATATTTTAATGGGTTTCCGCTTAGCAGTGTGTACGAAATAAGTTGAATAACTGTAGTTGCAAATTTCTTCGCAACTGTACCGAAAAATTATTTCACCTGTCTGCGCACGTTATTTCATGAACGTTTCTTAGTTCTGTTTCAACTCTATAACTGCTTTAGAAGTCCCTGTTCCATCGCTTTCGGTGGCATTTTTGAGATGAATTTGTTTCAACCGGTTAAACGCCGACCAGAAGTTGGTGTCCATGACCACTTCATTTCCGATCGAAACGATAATCCTGATGAGCTCGGGGATGCCGTTTGTGATTGAGACTATGTAAACCGGCTGCACGTAGAGTACGCTGTTGCCCATCGGCATAATGATCATGCGGCCCAAGCGAATATTAGAGCCGCCCTGGTCCCAGAGCGTGAATTGCGCGGAAATCTCCGGATTTTGCTCGATCAGCGATTCAACCTGTGCCGGCCCGTTGACCTGGACATCCTTAAGGAATTTATACAGCGTGATGCCGGGTTTATAGTCGGTGCTGCAGGTCTGGCTATCCAATATGCCGGCGACGCCTATCATGCTGAGGTTGTTGCTGTTAATCGGGGTCATGGGGTTCAGCATGACAAATTCTTCTGCGTTATTACAGTTGCCAAAATCGATGGTTTGATAATAAGGCCTTACCGGCTCACCCCGGACTTTAGCAAATTGCCAGGTTTCTGCCTGCTCGTAAAATAATTCGGGTTTCTGTTGATGATATTTGGCATACACCTTCATCTGTAGATAATACAGATCTCTGGGATAACGCAAATGCGCTTTCAGGTCGGCGGGCATTTCCTCAATGTTCTTAAACAGGCTGGGATAGGCGATGTTGTAAGCCTGAATGATCACATCCGAGGGATCGGAAATATAATATTGAATATCGCCATCAAAAGCGTCTACCACTATCTTGGCAGAATTGCGGATATAGTTGAATTCCTGTTTGCCGTCCAGGAAATCGTCGCTTGCAGGCTTGGAAACGGGATAGCGGTTAGACAAGGTGTAGGCGTCCTGTATCCAGTAAAACCGGTCGTTGGTCATGACCAGATAGGGGTCGCTATCCAGGCGCAAAAAGGGGGTCAGGGTATTAATGCGCTCGGTGATATTTCGGCGTATTAATAACCGGCTTTCTTTCGAGATATTGGTGGAAAAGAATATTTTGGGATCCCTGAAATAGAAGGCAAATAACGCTTTTCTGAACAGAGAGGGAATCGGTATGCCGCTTTTGCCTTTATAAGGGCCTTCCATGCCGGGGTCGGTCAGGCTGCCGGAAATGCCGACCACGTTCAGCTTGTTAGGTACGATGGCGTACTTGTATTCTTCCTGACCATAATAAATGTCCGGATATTTAACGCTTAAGCCGATATTTGAGCTCAGGTTTAAATCGCGCAAATACCAGAGCAGAGGCCGACCTGCATCTTGTGCGGCAGGCGTGACCACGGCGCCGTAGCCGTGGGTATAGCGCAAATGGGTGTTTTCCCAGTTCTGCGCTTCAGGCGGCAATTTCGATATATTGACTTCTCTGGCGGCAAGGTTGACCTGTCTGACGTGGTCGCGAAGGAAATAACGATCCTCGTCGACAGACAGGAAGGTGTAATAGGGCCTTATCGATTGCAACTGTTTATAAGTATCAATCAGGATTTCCCTGTCCCAAACCGGAATGTTTTCAAAATGTTTTTGCGTACTCCATGTTTCAATGTCGTCAAAGGCATTGAGTTTGATCGGGAGGTCAACGATTTTGATGTTTTTTAAATCATAGGCATCGATGGTGGCATCGATATTGTGCTGCATGAACGGCTTTTCCGTTCTAACCGGATTCGGGTTGACGATATATTTTTGGATTAAATTAGGGATAAACTGAACCTTGGGTAGACCCAGGACAACGAGAAAAACGGCAAGTGATATTAAAAACGGCGCTTTAATGCGGTGTTTTTCTGAAAAAATAAACAGACCGGCGGAAATGGCGGTCGCCAGAAAGGTAATGATACCTAGCCAAATCAGCGGCAATTGATAACGGAGTTCGGTAAAGCCGGGACCGTAAAAGACAGGTTCGTGGCTGTCGGTATAAAGCAGCGAAAAGCGTTGCAGCATGAACCCCCAGACCACGAATAAAACCACAAAGCCTATGAGAATGACCAAATGGATTTTTGCGCCCAAAGGGAATTCCTTGCTCTGGTTGGGCACAAAAATATGCTCCAGCCAATACAATACGCCGACCATGCAGAAGATCAGGCTGGCGGTGATTAGCATCTCTTGCTGGATCAGCATGTAGATCGGGTAGGACAACAGATAAAAGCTGACGTCCTGACCGTAAACCGGCTCGGTCACTCCCGAAGCGCTGCCGAAAAAGTAAAGCAACGCGGTTTCCCATTGATGATAAAAAGGAATAGCGATAAAAAAGGCTAGAATTAAGGAAATCGGCGTGTATATTTTTGCCGACCCGCTCATGAAGGTATCGGCAAAGCGTTGGAAGCGCCGACGTTTATTGGCATTGCTGAGAATTTCATCCGGTGGGTTTAGGCCCAGATAACGTGAGGCAATCCAAAAATGAAAAAAGAAAATGATAAAGAACGCCAGGGTCACTCCCCCGGAAAGAAAAAACTTGTACAGCAATCTTAACCAGAAATAGGCTTCGAGTTTTAATGATTGGTACCACCATAAGTCAACAAACAGATCAAGAAATATGAAATAAAAGGCGACATATAAAATGATAGCAATTACAAGTGTCGCTCCAATCAGCGCGGGTAAAAGCTTCAGGTTCCGCATAGTGTCCTCTTTAAATATAGAAAATTGTTGTTGACGATGCCCGTTTTGTGCATTTTTTAGATGACCGCTATTCGATCCAATACACGTTTTTAACCGTATTCTAACATCCAATAAAATGTTCGTAATGATTTAGAGGTCATGGCTGAAAAACGTGAATAAATATGTTACAGGTCCGTCACCGCCGAAATGGAAATAACCCAATCAAGTGGGTGTTTTCGGTGTCGCTGACATTACATCTGTTAAATATCTTTCAGCAAACGGTTTTGTTCTGAAGTTTCCAGCCATTGTCCGAAATTGTTAAGCATATTGACAAACGAGGGTTCTTGTTTGAAATCCGGAAGGTTATTTTGACCGCACTGTTCCAGGGCATTAATGACTAAAGCAACTGTCAGTTTATTGGTATCTACAATGGGCAAATAAACATCATCGCCATCTTCGGTTTTTAGCCGGATAAGAAGATGACTCGCGACCAGAAAGTCTAAAATACTTTGCACAACGGCTTTGGAGAGCAACAACTCTAAAGCAATTTCATCAGCAGTTAGCGGCTTGCCTAAATTAACAAAATTCTTAACAATCAAACAGGTGACATGTAGCGCGACAATTTTTTTTAAGGCGAAACTGAATTCCGAAAATGTATGATTATGCCGATAACTCGGGTAATTCTGGATATAAAAAGCCAGTTCACAACCGAATAAAACAATCATCCAGCCTATTTGCACCCATATCACGAATAACGGGAGCGCGGCCAAGCTGCCATAAATTGCGTTATAGCTGGATACGCCAATCTGCAAACCTAGATAGAGCCACTGTATAACTTGATACATAATCCCAGTTACAATACCGGCAATGATACCCGCAACAGGGTTTACCTTCTGGTAAGGCATAAAAATAAAGGTAATCGAGAATAAGCTCATCATCAGCAACAAGGGTGATAAGCTCAAGGCGCCAAGCAACAAACCCTCGCTAAATTCCGGTAAGGCAATGACCGTGCTCAACCCCGTTATTTTGGTTCTTAGAAATACCGTAATACTGCTCGATAATGTTAATAAGACCAGCCCTAATAACATAAACGACATATAATCACTTAATTTCCTATTTAATGGCCTGCCTTTGCTGATTTTCCAAATATAATTGAACGAATCCTCGATATTGCCAATCATGCTGGTCACCGACCAAAGCAGCACAACCACGCCAATCCCCGCAACCACTTCGCCTTGGGTCTTTTCCAAGAGATTTTGAGCAAAGCCAATTAATTTGAGTACGGTAGTATCTTGATGGGGTATTTGTTCAAGCAGCTGTTGCTCCAGCATTTTTTCAAGACCAAAACCTTTGGCGATTCCAAACAGCATGGCGATGACGGGCACAACGCCAAGTAAGGTATAAAGTGTTAGCGCGGAGGCTCGCAACGAACAAAGGTCGCGCATAAATCCTTGGCAAGCCAATAAAACTATTTTTAACGACTTTATAAAGGTTGCTTTAAGCAGGGGAAATTCATGCTCGGTTAGCAGCCAAATATCGTCTTTAATAAAATGAATTATATTTATTGCCATCGGCTGTTTTCACCATCAATTTTTGCCATTATCTGTCAACAAATCATTAGCCGGTTTTCTGCGCTGCGGCCTATCTTTCAACGCTGCGGGTGGGAACGAGAGGTATTTCAGTTTTCGAACTAAGCGGCCTGCGTAAGGATGTCGGCGTATTTTATCTTTACCTGCGGTGTGCGCAGAAGGTTGATGCCTAAAGGGTGCGGCAGAAAAAATTTTTATCCAAAAGAATAATAACGATTACTTGTGTTTGTTCAGCTTAGGGACGATCAGCCAACCAGTCCATTTGTCGATGATCGTATATGGCTTCATATATAGTGTAGAGCCTGTTGGGTACTTCAGGCCTGAACGATAAAACAAGAAGCTATTCCGATAATTCTGTCCAGAACCATTGGAATAGCCTTCTGCCTTGTGTGTTTTGCTTTGCGGCTGTATTTGCTTTTATCGCAAAAAGTTTGCGCTTTATTAAACCGGTGCGCGTACTTCGCGACCGGGTTTTGGTTCGGAACACCATCGGTTCCTGTTTGATTTTTACGTTTTTTCATCATTTACCTCTTATAATAGGACAAGTTTGTGTGAACCCACACGATAATAATATACCATTTTTTAAGAGTACATAGCGCTAGTGAAATTTAGAAAAGACTTTGATGTCATCGTGGTGGGTGGCGGACATGCGGGAACAGAAGCCGCGCTGGCATCGGCAAGATGTGGAGCGAACACCTTGTTGCTGACGCAAAATATCGACACGCTGGGACAAATGAGCTGTAATCCTGCCATTGGCGGCATAGGCAAGGGGCATTTGGTTAAAGAAGTTGATGCCTTAGGCGGGGTGATGGCTAGGGCTATCGATCATGGCGGTATTCAGTTCCGTACCTTGAATGCCAGCAAAGGCCCTGCAGTCAGGGCGACTCGCGCTCAGGCAGATCGTCAGCTTTACAAGCAGGCGGTAAGAACGGCGCTGGAAAATCAGCCCAATCTGGCTTTATTTCAGCAAACCGTATCCGATTTGATGGTCGAGGGCGACAGGGTTGTCGGCGTTAAAACCCAAATGGGCTTGAATTTTACCGCAAGAGCCGTGGTTTTAACCACCGGCACTTTTTTAGGCGGCAAAATACATATCGGCCTGGAAAACTACAGCGGCGGTCGTGCCGGCGATCCGGCCTCGATTGCTCTGTCCGAGCGTTTAAGGGAGTTGCCGTTTAGAATCGACCGCTTAAAAACCGGCACACCGCCGCGTATCGACGGCCGGACGATTGATTTCAGCAAGCTGGAAGAGCAGCATGGTGACGATCCGGTGCCGGTATTTTCGTTTATCGGCAAACGAGAGCAGCATCCCCGGCAAATTCCGTGTCATATCACCCGCACTAACAGTAAAACTCACGATATTATCCGTTCCGGCCTGGATCGTTCGCCGCTGTATTCGGGGATTATTGAGGGTATCGGACCGCGTTATTGTCCGTCCATTGAAGATAAAATCGTGCGCTTTGCCGACCGGGATTCGCACCAGATTTTTGTCGAACCGGAGGGTTTGAATACCCATGAGATTTATCCCAACGGCATTTCAACCAGTCTGCCTTTCGATGTGCAGTATGAGTTTGTGCGCTCGATGCTGGGTTTTGAGAATGCCGAAATCGTGCGCCCCGGTTATGCGATTGAATACGACTTTTTCGATCCCAGGGATTTGAAATCGTCATTGGAAACCAAGCATATGGATGCGCTGTTTTTTGCCGGGCAAGTCAACGGTACCACCGGTTATGAAGAAGCGGCGGCGCAAGGCTTAATCGCAGGATTAAATGCGGCGCGTTTGGTTCAGGGACTGGACAGCTGGTGTCCGGGACGCGATCAGGCCTATATCGGCGTGATGATTGATGACCTGATTACCTGCGGCACCCAGGAGCCGTATCGGATGTTCACCAGTCGCGCGGAATATAGGTTACTGTTAAGGGAAGACAATGCCGATTTGCGCCTGACCGAAAAAGGCCGGGAATTGGGCTTGGTTGATGATCAACGCTGGCAGGCTTTCGAAATTAAACGGGCAGCCGTATCCCAATTGCAGGACGATCTGAAAAAGAAATGGGTCAGAACGGAAACGGTAGAGGCAACTCAGGTCGAGCAATATTGGGGTAAGCCGTTATTGCGGGAAGCCAATTTGATGGATTTGCTGCGTCGCCCGGAAGTCGATGTTAAGCAATTGTTGTCATTTATGGTCGGCGTTGAGGATATGGATCTGCAGGTAGCCGAACAGGTTGAGATTCAAGCCAAATATGCAGGCTATATAGACCGGCAGCAAACCGAGATAGACAGGGCCTTGCGTTACGATCACCTGCGCTTGCCGGAGATCATTGATTATAACGGTGTCCCCGGTCTTTCCAATGAAGTGAGTGAAAAACTTAAAAAACAGCGGCCTGAAACTTTGGGGCAGGCATCACGTATCCCTGGTATTACACCGGCCGCTATTTCCCTGTTATTGGTTTATTTAAAGAAGAAAAGCGCCTGATGGAAAACTGTCGAAAAATCCTGGTTTCCGGGATAGCCGCATTAAATTTAAACGTAACTGATCAGAAGATAGAACAGTTACTGAGTTTTATAAAGCTGATTGAAAAATGGAATAAAGCCTATAATCTGACCGCGATACGGGATAGGGAGGAGATGGCTCGGCTGCATATACTGGATAGCCTGGCGATCCTTCCTTATATTGAAGGCGCGCGGATCATCGATATCGGTACCGGCGCAGGATTGCCGGGTATTCCGTTGGCGATATGCTTGCCTGAAATCCACTTTACTCTGCTCGATAGTAATGCCAAGAAAACCCGTTTCGTGCAGCAGGTCGTCTTGGAATTAAAGCTTAAAAATGTGCAAGTTCTTCATAGTCGTGCGGAAAATTATCATCCCGAAACAGCGTATGATGCAGTCCTTACCAGGGCGTTTGCCGGCTTGTCCGACATAGTGAAGTTGACCTCGCATCTGTTGGCCAGGAAGGGTGTATTGCTGGCAATGAAAGGGCAGAATCTGGATGCGGAACTGGAACCGATAGCAGCAAAAAAAACGGTTATTTCGGTCAGTGTTCCTGGAACTGATGTTGACAGATGTTTAGTGCGAATAGAATTGCCTGAAGAGGCAGAGGTAAGGTAGTGGGAAAAGTAATTGCAATAACCAATCAAAAAGGCGGTGTAGGAAAGACTACCACCAGCGTAAATCTGGCAGCCTCACTGGCTGCGGCTAACCGGCGCGTGTTGCTGGTAGATCTTGATCCGCAGGGCAATGCGGCTATGGGTTGCGGCGTCGATAAACAGGCGGTTAAATATTCCAGTTACGATTTGTTGATGGAAGAAGTGCCTGCGTCAGAAACAGTCATTAAGATTCCGGATATCGGTTTTTCGGTGATTCCCGGTAATGGTGACCTTACTGCGGCTGAAGTGGAGTTAATGCAGGCCGATCACAGGGAGCGGCGGCTTGCCGATGCCTTAATCCCGATAAAATCGGATTACGACTATATCCTGATTGATTGTCCTCCCTCATTGAATATGCTGACCTTAAATGCGATGGTCGCGGCAAGCAGTGTGCTGGTTCCGATGCAGTGCGAGTATTATGCCCTTGAAGGTTTGTCGGCATTGATGAGTACCTTGAAGAATATTCAGGACACCGTCAATCCGGAGCTGTATTTGGAAGGCATCCTGCGCACCATGTATGACGACCGGAACCGGCTGACCAAAGACGTCTCCGAGCAGTTGATTCGCTATTTCGGCGATAAGGTTTTTAGAACCTGTATCCCCAGAAATGTCCGCTTGGCCGAAGCTCCGAGCCATGGTTTGCCGGTGCTGAGCTATGATAAGTCCTCGCGAGGAGCTGTAGCCTATATTACCTTGGCGGGTGAAATGATCAGAAAAGAAAAGCACAGCAGCACATGACTTTAAAAAAACGTGGGTTAGGGCGCGGCCTTGAAGCCTTGCTAGCGGATGATTCTGCTAAAAAAGAAACACATCCGCCGCAAACGAAGCCGTCGGCTGATAATCGGCCAGTTAAAGATGAAATGCAGTCTAAGCCTGAGATAATTGAGGCAGTGGATGGGCAAGCGGGAATGGTGGTTGCGTTATTTAAAAATATACAAAGAGAAAACCTGCTTCTGCTGGAAGAAGCGGAGGCTTTAAAAAAATTGATTGAAGAGTTTGAGTCGATACTCCGTGCTGATCAGTCATAAATCAGCGAAAGTGGCATTAGCCGGTTAAATGATTAAATAAAGAGAAAAGTTAAAAGTTATGGCTGTGAAAAAACGGGGATTAAATCGAGGACTGGATGCTTTATTAGGCAATATTACTGATAAAGGTAATCATGGAGACGATGGTGAAATCCATCAGCTGCACACCTTGCCTATCGAGTATCTGCAGCGAGGCAAGTATCAGCCAAGAAAAGATATGAACCCTGAAAAACTTCAGGAGCTGGCGGATTCTATAAAAGCACAGGGAGTCATACAGCCGGTTGTAGTGCGTAAAATTGGGCTGGAAAAATACGAGATAGTGGCAGGAGAACGCCGCTGGCGGGCTGCGCAATTAGCCGGATTGCAGCAGGTGCCGGTGGTCATCAAAGAAATAGACGATCGCGCCGCGATGGCAATAGCGCTGATTGAAAATATCCAAAGAGAAGACCTGAACCCTTTGGAAGAAGCGGAAGCCTTAAAAAGATTGCTGGAAGAGTTTGCAATGACCCATCAACAAGTTGCTGATGCGGTTGGCAAGTCACGCGCCACAGTGACTAATTTATTGAGATTGATGGATTTGCACCCTGAAGTGAAAAAGTTATTGATCTCTAGGCAGTTGGAAATGGGGCATGCAAGAGCGCTGCTGTCTCTGGACGGACCAAAACAGGTGGCAGCGGCTAACAAGATTGTCAAAGAAGGCTTAACGGTCAGGGCGGCAGAGCGTCTGGTTAAAGACAGTCAGTCCGAGCCTAAGATAACTAAAGCCAGGGAAATTGATAAAGACACCTTACGTTTGCAGGAAGATTTGACCGCAAAACTGGGTGCAAAAGTGCTGATTGATCATAAAGAAAACGGCACCGGAAAGCTGGTCATCGCATATTCCAGTTTAGAAGAGTTGGATGGAATTCTCGGGCAAATTAAATAGTGTGATAGCTAATGAACCTGTAAATGAAAAACAATAAAATTTGTAAGTTAAATTTAATCTTCCTTGATTTAATGGAGGTCGATAGCTATAATTCCCGAGCTGTTGGGTATGGAGTTGGGCGTGACAGCTAGAAATCGCTCTGCTGTCAGTAAAATTATAAGTTATCAAATTCTGATGATAATAATAATGACAGCAGGATTTGCCCTGGCAGGAGGAAGATCTTACGCCCTATCGGCCGCTTTAGGCGGAGCGGCGGCATTTATTCCCAATCTGTATTTTGCATTGCGCATACATAAATCCGCGGGGCAGGAAGCAAGAAAGATTGTAAGATCTTTTTATGCGGGAGAATCAGGCAAGTTATTGTTAACAGCCGCGCTGTTCTTCATGATTTTCCAACTTCCAAACATAGAAATATTACCGCTGCTGGCAGTATACATAGCAGCATTATCGGTTTTTTGGTTTGCGCTGTTGATGCGCTGACACACATATATTTAGAGAGGAACGATGGCTACCGAAGTTCATGCCGCCGAAGGTGCAACCGGTTATATTATTCACCATTTAACTCCGCTGACTGTGGGCGAGGGTTTCTGGGCGTTGAATCTGGATACGTTGTTTTTCTCCGCAGTGTTGGGCGGCCTGTTTGTCTGGTTTTTTAAGATGGCAGCAGATAAAGCGACAGCAGGCGTGCCGGGTTTGGTGCAAAATTTTGCAGAAATGCTGATTGAATTTGTCGATAATCAGGTTAAAGATAGTTTCCACGGTAAAAATGAGTTAATTGCTCCATTGGCATTGACCATCTTTTGCTGGGTGTTCCTGTGGAACTTCATGGATTTGTTCCCGGTTGATATATTGCCGTTAGTCGGTTCGCTGATGGGCATTGAATATTTGCGCGTTGTGCCAAGCACCGATTTAAATGCGACATTCGCGATGTCCATCTCCGTTTTCTGTTTGATCATTTTCTACAGCATCAAAATAAAAGGCCCTTGGGGCTTTGCCAAAGAGCTGATGTTTCAGCCGTTTGGCCCCTGGTTGTTGCCCTTTAATCTGCTGCTGAAATTAGTCGAAGAAATTGCCAAGCCGATCTCACTGGCGCTTCGTTTATTCGGAAACCTGTATGCGGGTGAGTTGATCTTTATTTTGATTGCCTTGCTGCCGTGGTATATTCAGCCGGTGTTGAGTTTTCCCTGGGCTATCTTTCATATTTTAATTATCACGCTTCAGGCCTTTATATTCATGGTATTGACCATTGTTTATCTGGGCATGGCGCACGAAGATCACTAATTTTTTAACTTTTTTATCATTAACTAACCGTTTGGAGGTTTCATGGAAATTGCAAGATTAATTGCTGATGTACAAGGCATGACTGCTATTGCAGTGGGTCTGGTTCTAGGTATGGGCGCTTTAGGTACGGCGATAGGCTTTGGTCTGTTGGGTGGAAAATTCCTGGAAGGCGCAGCCCGTCAGCCTGAAATGGTACCTATGCTGCAAGTAAAAATGTTTGTTGTTGCGGGCTTGTTGGACGCGGTAACCATGATCGGTGTTGGTTTGGCGCTGTTCTTTACTTTTGCTAATCCATTCCTGTCTGCTGTAACAGCTGCGGCAGCGGGTTAACAGGCTGTTTAACTTTATTAGCAACAAGAGGAACGCATCGTGAGCATCAATGCTACTCTGATTGGGCAAATGATTACCTTTGCACTTCTGGTATGGTTTACCATGAAGTACATCTGGCCGCCTTTATTTGACTCTTTAGAACAACGTAAAAAGAAAATTGCTGATGGTTTGGCTGCGGCTGAAAAAGGTCAGGAACAAATGCACTTGGCAGAGAAAAAAGCCACGGGTGTTTTAAAACAAGCTAAAGAACAATCTTCAGAGATTGTAAATCTGGCTCAAAAACGTGCCACTGAAATTGTTGAAGCATCAAAAGACACCGCTAAAAAAGAAGGCGAGCGTTTGATTCTTGTAGCAAAGGCGCAAATTGAGCAAGAAAAACAGCAGGCTAAAGAAGGTTTGCGTAAAGAAGTCGCAGCCTTGGCTTTGCGGGCAGCGGAACAGATTCTGAGTGCAGAAATCGATAAAACCAAGCACCAGGACATCCTGAGCAAAATCTCTAATCAATTGGGTTAAGCATAATGAGCGAACTGGCAACATTGGCAAGGCCTTATGCAGCGGCGGTGTTTAAACGATCCCAAGAAACCGGAACTACTGAAAAGTGGTCGGAAGGTTTGGCGTTTATAGCGGCTGTGCTGAATGACAAAGAAATTTCTGTTGTAGTGGATAACCCAAAAGTCAGTAAAGAGAGGTTATCGGCGCTGATGCTCGATATTTGTCAGGGGCAGGTAGATGAAGAAGGTGCAAATTTTCTGAAATTGCTGGTTCAAAACAACCGACTCACTTTGGCGCCGGCTATTGCGAAGCTATTCGAAGTCTATAAGGCAGAAAGTGAAGGTTATGTCGACGTTGAAGTCGCTACGGCTTACGCCTTCTCCAAAGAAGAAAAGCAACGTTTTACTTCAGCGCTGGAAAAAACGCTAAGCAAAAAAGTCCATATGAATGTGACCGTGGATAAATCATTAATTGGTGGCGTGCTGGTACGTGCAGGCGACAGAGTGATTGACGGTTCCATTAAAGGCCAGCTTCAACAATTAGCAAAACGACTCTAAACTAGAGCGAGAAAAGAACATGCAATTAAACCCATCTGAAATAAGTGATCTGATTAAAAAGAAGATCGAAAACTTCGACCTGAGCGCTGAGGCTCATACAGAAGGTACCGTAGTCAGTGTGACTGACGGTATTGTACGCGTACATGGTCTTTCGGAAGCGATGCAAGGCGAGATGCTGGAATTTCCCGGCAATACCTTCGGCATGGCGCTTAACCTTGAAAGAGATTCCGTGGGTGTGGTGGTATTAGGTTCATACCAGCATATCTCCGAAGGCGATACCGTAAAATGTACCGGTAAAATTCTGGAAGTACCTGTTGGGGAAGCATTGCTGGGTCGTGTCGTTGACGCGCTGGGTAATCCTATCGACGGCAAAGGTGCTATTGAAACCACCGAAACTTCGCCGATTGAAAAAATTGCTCCCGGTGTAATTGCTCGTCAATCGGTTGACGAGCCCGTTCAATTGGGATTGAAATCTATCGATGCGATGATTCCGGTAGGCCGTGGCCAACGCGAGTTAATCATTGGCGATAGACAAACCGGTAAAACGGCTATCGCGATTGATGCGATTATCAATCAAAAAGGTACAGGCATTAAATGTATCTATGTAGCTATCGGTCAAAAACGCGCATCGATTGCCAACGTGGTTCGTAAGCTCGAAGAGCATGGCGCAATGGCTCACACTATTGTGGTTGCGGCATCTGCATCGGAATCGGCCGCGCTACAGTTTATCGCGCCTTATACCGGTTGTTCGATGGGCGAATTCTTCAGAGACCGTGGCGAAGATGCGTTGATCATTTATGATGATTTAACCAAGCAAGCCTGGGCTTATCGTCAGATTTCCCTGTTATTGCGCCGTCCGCCAGGTCGCGAAGCCTACCCGGGAGACGTGTTTTATTTGCATTCCCGTTTGTTGGAAAGAGCATCACGCATTAATGCAGTAGAAGTTGAGAAATTAACCGGCGGCAAGGTAAAAGGTAAAACAGGGTCATTAACGGCATTGCCGATTATTGAAACTCAAGGCGGTGACGTCTCGGCTTTCGTACCGACTAACGTAATTTCCATTACCGATGGTCAGATCTTTTTGGAAAGTGATTTGTTTAACTCCGGCATACGCCCGGCGGTGAATGCCGGTTTATCGGTATCGCGTGTCGGTGGTGCAGCTCAAACCAAGATCATCAAGAAGTTAGGTGGTGGTGTGCGTCTTGATTTGGCGCAATATCGTGAGTTGGCGGCTTTCGCCCAGTTTGCATCCGACTTGGATGAAAACACCCGTAAGCAGATCGAACGCGGTCAACGCGTAACCGAACTGATGAAACAGAATCAATATTCGCCGATGTCAGTCGCGCAAATGGCGGTTTCATTGTTTGCTGCTAATGAAGGTTTTCTTGATAGCTTAGAAGTTAACAAGGTACTTGATTTTGAAGCTGCTTTACAGTCGTACATGACGTCAGAGCATTCTGAATTAATGAACAATATTAATGCAACTGGCGATTTTAGTGATGACATAAGAAAGGGTATGCTTACAGCTATCCAGACTTTCGTCAAAACACATAGCTGGTAAAAGGGTCTTAAGATGGCTGTTGGTAAAGAAATACGCACCAAGATCGGGAGTATCAAAAATACTCAAAAGATCACCCGGGCAATGGAGATGGTTGCCGCGAGTAAAATGCGTAAAACAAAAGAGAAAATGTTGGCAACACGGCCATACTCAAAAAAAATTGGCCAGATTATCAAACATCTGGCTCAAGCAAATCCTGAGTATAAACACTCTTTTCTTGTTGAACGCCAGGTTAAGCGGGTTGGAATCATTGTAATTAGCTCTGACAGGGGTTTATGCGGCGGACTGAATTCGAATTTATTCAGAAAAACGCTGACCCAAGTCATACAATGGGACAACGCCAATATTGAAGTAGACATTTGCACGATAGGTACCAAGGCTTTCGGTTTTTTTGGTAATTTGAAAGCAAATCTGGTAGGTCAGGTTTCTAAATTAGGTGACACTCCGCACCAGCATGATATTGTCGGTATTATTAAAATCATGTTAGATGCGTATGAGCAAGGCAGAATCGATGAGTTGCATGTGATTAGCAATGAATTCGTTAATACCATGACTCAGAAGCCTACTATTGAAAAATTATTACCTGTCGTGGCCGGTGAGCTTGAAGACGATCTGAAAGGTCATTGGGATTATATTTATGAGCCTGATGCCAAGGAAGTTCTGGATCATCTGCTAACCCGATATATCGAATCCATCGTTTACCAGGGATTGGTTGAAAATAATGCCTGCGAACAGGCAGCCAGAATGGTGGCGATGAAGAGTGCATCGGATAATGCCGGAAATATTATCAGCGAGTTACAGCTGGTCTATAACAAAGCCAGACAAGCCGCTATCACGCAGGAAATTTCAGAAATTGTTGCCGGTGCCGCAGCTGTTTAAGCCCAAGTAAAATGACACAACACAAGAGGACAACTCAATGAGTTCGGGTAAAATCGTTCAGATTATCGGCGCGGTCGTTGACGTGGAATTTTCACGTGCAGACCTGCCCAAAGTATATGACGCCTTAAATGTAGAAGGCAAAGGCTTGGTGCTGGAAGTTCAGCAGCAATTAGGTGATGGCGTGGTCAGAACTATTGCCATGGGTACTACCGATGGATTAAGTCGAGGCTTAAATGTTAGTAATACCAATGCGCCTATTGCAGTACCGGTCGGCCAGGAAACATTAGGTCGCATTATGAATGTTCTGGGCGAGCCTATCGACGAAAAAGGCCCTATCGGCGAAAAAGTAAAATGGGGTATCCACCGTGAAGCGCCAAGTTATGCTGAGCAGGCGGCGGCAACCGAGTTATTGGAAACCGGTATCAAGGTTATCGATTTAGTCTGCCCGTTTACCAAGGGTGGTAAAGTCGGCTTGTTCGGTGGTGCCGGTGTTGGCAAGACCGTTAACATGATGGAACTGATTCGAAATATCGCGATTGAGCACAGTGGTTACTCGGTGTTTGCCGGTGTCGGTGAGCGTACTCGTGAAGGCAACGACTTCTATCACGAAATGACCGATTCAAACGTAATCGACAAAGTATCGCTGGTTTACGGTCAGATGAATGAGCCGCCAGGAAACAGACTGCGTGTTGCGTTAACCGGTTTAACCATGGCGGAATATTTCCGTGATGAAGGCCGTGACGTACTATTCTTTGTTGATAACATCTATCGCTATACATTGGCGGGTACCGAGGTGTCGGCTCTATTAGGCCGTATGCCTTCTGCCGTGGGTTACCAGCCTACATTGGCCGAAGAAATGGGTGTATTGCAAGAGCGTATTACTTCAACGAAGACTGGTTCTATTACCTCTATCCAGGCAGTCTATGTACCAGCGGATGATTTAACCGATCCGTCGCCGGCAACGACTTTTGCGCATTTGGACGCGACCGTGGTATTGTCTCGTCAAATTGCCGAATTGGGTATTTACCCTGCGATTGATCCATTGGATTCTACCAGTCGTCAGTTGGATCCTTTGGTCATTGGACAAGAGCATTATGACGTCGCTCGTAATGTTCAGGGAATCTTGCAACGTTACAAGGAATTACGTGATATTATCGCGATTCTGGGTATGGATGAGTTATCCGAAGAAGATAAATTAACGGTATCAAGAGCACGCAAAATGCAACGCTTCCTGTCTCAACCTTTCTTCGTTGCCGAAGTATTTACCGGTTCTCCCGGCAAGTATGTGTCACTGAAAGATACCATTGCCGGTTTTAAAGGTATTATCGCTGGTGAGTATGATGCTATTCCTGAGCAGGCTTTTTATATGGTGGGAACCATAGACGAAGCGCTTGAGAAAGCAAAAGGCATGAAATAAAACTTGTAGACAATAATTATGACCATGACCGTACATGTAGACATCGTTAGTGCAGAAAAGGAAATATTTTCCGGATTGGCGGAAATGGTATTTGCCCCTGCTGAACTTGGCGAAGTGGGCATTTCGCCTCGGCATGCGCCATTAATATCCAGACTTAAGCCCGGTGAAGTTCGGGTAAAAGTCAGCGACAAGGAAATTTATTCGTTCTATGTGTCAGGAGGTATGCTGGAGATACAACCGCATATGATTACCATCCTGGCTGACACGGCGATAAGAGCGAAAGATATTGATGAGGCGGCCGCGATAGAAGCCAAAATCAGGGCTGAAGAAGCATTAGCAGACAAATCCGGTCGAATTGATTTTGTGAAAGCTCAGGCGCAATTGCATCAAGCCGTCATGCAATTAAGAACCTTGGATAGACTTAGAAAGCGCGGCGGGTAATTGAGATATTGCACACCGCATTTTACCCTTTTTGAAAAAGCCCGGTAACGTATTCATACGCTGTCGGGCTTTTTTGGTTTAAATGGAATATCAAATGAAAATAACGACTATTATTCTGGCTGCGGGTAAAGGAACCCGTATGCGCTCGGAACTTCCCAAAATTTTGCATGAAATTGCCAATAGATCATTATTACAGCATGTATACGACACAGCTAAGCACTTGGAAAATAATACCATCAAGATTGTTGTCGGTCACGGTGCAGAGTTGGTCACTGAAACCTTAAAGAATTTGGATGCCGGTTGGGTAGAACAAACTCAGCAGCTAGGCACAGGTCACGCTGTACAACAAGTCAGTGATCAAATTGCCGATTCTGATAATGTGTTGATATTGTATGGCGATGTGCCTTTGTTGAAATTGGCAACCGTTGGGTTACTGATAAACAATGTCAACGACCGGTCTCTGGCTTTACTCACCGTAAATCTTGCTAATCCGGCCGGTTACGGCAGAATAGTCAGAAATACGGCCGGGCAGGTTGTAAAAATTGTCGAAGAAAAAGATGCGACAGAGGCTGAAAAACAGATTAATGAAGTCAATACCGGCATCATGGCGGTGCAGGGCAAGCAATTAAAAAAGTGGCTGAGCCAGTTAAATAACAGCAACGTCCAGGGCGAATACTATTTGACCGACGTGATTGAAATGGCGGTTGCCGATCACATCGCTATCGTTACCAGCCAGCCGGAAACCGAAGATGAAGTGCTGGGGGTTAATAACCGTATACAGCTCAGTCATCTGGAACGCGTGTATCAGCAAGAGCAGGCCAGAAGCTTGATGGAGCAGGGCGTCACCCTGAAAGACCCGATGCGCTTTGATCAACGAGGTACAATAGCAAGCTTGGGACAGGACATAATAATCGATATTAATGTGATTTTAGAGGGGCGCAATAGTATCGGCAGCCATGTCAAAATAGGTGCCAACACCCAGATTAAAAATTCCATTATCGGTAATCATGTAGAAATTTTAGCAAACTGCGTTATTGAAGATGCCGTCATTGGGCAAGGCAGTAAAATAGGCCCATACGCCAGATTAAGGCCTGAAAGCGTGTTGGCAGAAAATGTCCATATCGGAAATTTTGTGGAAATCAAGAAATCATCGGTTGCCGCAGGCAGTAAAATAAACCACTTAAGTTATATCGGCGATACCACGGTGGGCACACAAGTCAATATTGGCGCAGGAACCATTACCTGTAATTATGATGGCGTTAATAAGTTCAGAACCATTATCGAAGACGGCGCTTTTATAGGATCAAATAGCCAGTTGGTTGCCCCGGTTATTATAGGCAAAAATGCCACGATAGGCGCAGGATCAACCATCACCAAAGACAGTCCTGAGAATCAATTGACCTTAAGCCGAGCCAAACAGATTTCTGTTACAGGATGGCAACGACCCGTCAAGCACGACGCCAGGGATGGAGGAGGTGCAACCCCAAAGATGGGGGAGGTAGAATCGCGTCTGGAACAGCGATCGAGAGCAACGCAGGAGCAGTTGCCGAGTGTAATGTCGAAAACAATTATCGAGGAAAAATAATATGTGTGGAATTGTAGGCGGTATAGCGCAACGAAATGTAGTCCCTATTTTACTGGAGGGTTTGAGACGGCTGGAATATCGCGGTTATGATTCAGCGGGACTTGCGGTCATCAACAATCAGCAAATCTATCGGAAACGAGAACTGGGCAAAGTAAAAGGCCTTGAATTGTTGCTGGAGGCCGATCCCGTCTCAGGCAATATTGGTATAGCGCATACCCGTTGGGCTACCCACGGAAAACCCAGTACGGCTAATGCACATCCGCATATTTGTCGGAATAAAGTGGCTGTCGTCCATAACGGCATTATTGAAAATCATGAGCATTTAAGAGAAGTACAACAGAAAAACGGTTACGTTTTCACCTCGGAAACGGATACTGAAGTTATCGCGCATGAAATTAATCACGCCATGGAATCTACGGATGGATTGCTGAGTGCCGTTAAAAAGGCCCTTAAAAAACTGGAAGGCGCCTATGCTCTGGGGATAATGAGTGTTGATGAACCCGATACCTTGATAGCCTGCAGAAAAGGCAGTCCGCTAGTGATAGGCGTCGGCTTTGGTGAATACTTTATTGCTTCTGATGTTGCTGCTTTATTGCCGGTTACGCAACGCTTTATCTTTCTCGAAGAAGGCGACATTGCCAAGCTAAGTATCAACGAACTGTTGATCTATGATGCGCAAGACCAACTCGTCAAACGTCCGATCAAACAAAGCCAATTGACCGCGGATTCGGTTGATAAAGGTGAATACCGTCATTACATGCTCAAAGAAATCTATGAGCAACCGTTTGCTATCTCACAAACGCTGGAAGGTCGATTCGTCAACAATCGTCTGCAGGAAAATGCATTCGGACATAATGCCGCTGAAGTGTTCGACAACATAAAAGCCATTCAGATTTTAGCCTGCGGCACCAGTTACCATGCCGGTTTGGTGGCGCGCTACTGGTTTGAAACGTTAGCCCATGTCCCCTGTAACATTGAAGTAGCCAGTGAGTTTCGCTATAGAAATCCGGTATTGGCACCGGATACCCTGATAGTCACGATCTCGCAATCCGGCGAAACCGCAGACACCCTGGCGGCATTGCTGGAGGCCAAAAAGTTGGGTGCAAGATATTCATTAGCCATCTGCAACGTGCCTGAAAGCTCGTTGGTCAGGGAATCCGACCTGGTGTTAATGACCCGCGCCGGCCCTGAAATCGGCGTCGCATCAACCAAGGCATTTACTACACAATTGGCAACATTAATGCTGTTAGTTATTGCCGTGGGCAGACGTTTTCATCTGACCGAAATAGTCGAGCAAAAAATTACCTCGGAATTATTCGGCCTGCCCGGAAAAATTGAACAAGTGTTAAAGCTGGATGATGAAATCAGAGTCTTGGCCGAGCAATTTGCCGAAAAACAGCATGCCTTATTTCTAGGCAGGGGTACCCATTACCCGATAGCCATGGAAGGCGCGTTAAAATTAAAGGAAATCTCCTATATCCATGCCGAGGCCTACCCGGCTGGCGAGTTGAAGCACGGCCCCTTGGCCTTAATCGATGCCGACATGCCTGTAGTGACCGTAGCGCCAAACAACAGCCTGCTGGAAAAACTGAAATCAAATATTCAGGAAGTCAGCGCCAGAGGCGGGCAATTGATTGTTTTTATGGATGAGACCTTAGCCACAGTCAATGATGAAAATGTACAGATTGTGAAAGTACCCCAAGTCGACAATGAAATTTCACCGATTGTGTACACCATTCCTTTACAGCTGTTGGCTTATCATGTCGCTGTTTTAAAAGGCACGGATGTCGATCAACCTAGGAACCTGGCGAAGTCGGTTACAGTGGAATAGATAATGGCAAAATTATCACTGCAAGAGCAACTATTAAAATCCGGCTTAGTCAGCGTTGCTCAAGCCAAAAGCGTTAAATCCGATAAGCGCAAACAAACCCAGCAGCAGCGCAAGAATAATGTCGAGGTGGTTGATGAGGCTAAAAATCTGGCTCAAAAAGCCCAGGCTGAAAAAATCGAAAGGGACAGGGAGCTTAATCAGTTGCGCCAGCAGCAGGACGAGAAAAAACAGTTGGTTGCTCAAATAAAACAGATTATTGAATTAAACCGCCTACCCAGAGATGCTGAAGGACTGGCCTATAATTTTACCGATAATAATAAGGTCAAGCGGCTGTATGTCTCGGAGACGATGCGCGATCAGATTGCCGAGGGACGGTTGGCCATCGTAAAACTCGGCGCAAACTATGAAGTGGTCCCGGCCGACGCGGCAAGAAAAATACAGCAGCGCGATGCTGCCGATGTAATTGTTTTTAATGAGCAAAATAAAGCTGAGGATGTTGTCGATGATGCTTATGCGCAGTACCAGGTTCCTGATGATTTGATTTGGTAGCGGGCGAATAAATTTGCGTCCACAACGAATTCAGATTAGCTGTAAAAATTTAGATTGAAGGACCCCGAAGAATATTCAAATGTCTAGTGTTTATGCTTAATGACCAGAATCAGTTGGAGGTTTGGTTGCGGAAAGTGTTATCTGAAATCTGTTACGTTAAAGGTGTGATACAAAAGCTGGCGGGAGCATGTCCTGTGGTATAGCCGTGACTGACAATTCCAATGCTAAATCGTACTGAACATCGTTAATTTGTATTCTACACCGCTAAAGGCTAGTGAGTAACAATCATGCGAAAAGCAATCCGAAGAATCAAGGAGTTCCCCAACGATGTACGCATCTGGCGAGTGGTTTGGTTTGGCGGTGTAGAGCGCAATCACATGGTTCCCTCAGAACCTAAAATGTAGTAGTTAAAACCTACTCTGACAGTTACTGATTTTTTAAAAGTGTCTGTCAGGTAAAATTCGGTTTTATGCTTACACTACTACAGCCTTAAAGCCTGCGTTGCCTGATTGAAAGCTTGTTCCAATTCTTCAAGACTGCTCATTTTTGATATTATGTAGCAAACTCACACGATTTATAAACAAAGAGTTGCAAGATTTTTTATCGAATCATCAAACTGCTTGGGTCAGGCCTTATTACATTTGACATTCTCCACGCTATTTCATGTCAAATGTAAGGCCTGACCCCTGACCCCGTCTTTTTGCCGTCTTTTCTTCAAAAAATACAGAGGATGCCAGTTTTTATTGGACTTGATTAGATGGCGCGGCGGCTGGGCGCTTACAAATAAACTTGAATTGATTGACAACGAGTCTTTCCGTAATGCAGTCAAAAAGATACCGGGAGCTCGCTGGAACAATTGGGGGAACATCGCAGAATGGCACGAAGATAAGAAGGTGCTAGAAGCATTGTCGCATCTTGTAATCGATAAACGTGAGGGGGTGCTAATCTCTGATGAAGGACTGGCTTCCTTAGTTGATATAGAAACTTTCCGATTAAATGATTACGCCAAACGATCAAATACGCAAGTCAATGCACATATTGGAATTTCACAATTCATTGATTTAAATCATGATGTCAAAAAATACGGACAAGGTGGAAGGCGTTCATCTATTTGTAACGGCTTGCATTTGAAAACAGTCGGGCTCGCATTTAGCGCAATTTTGGGCTCGAATTAATTGCAAATGAAAAAGCCCTTGGGCTCACATTATCTGCAAATGAGCTTGCATTGATCGGCACCGGCTTGCATTCCATTTTCGCCGACTCACATTAATTGCAAATGAAATTAGACTGCCTTGTACCAAATAGGTATACCTAATTAGCACAGCTGCTACGAGACAGTTTTCGTGTCTCAATAGGGTTGTTTTGCTTGCGACCGGATGGTATTCTGAAAAGGTCTAAACTCTATCGAGACACAGAGGGCATTATTGATGCAAAACTACGAAACTGACGTAATAGCATGGGCAAATGAACAAGCGGCGTTTATTCGTTCTGGTCGCTTTGACTTGCTCGACCTTGAACATATTGCGGATGAGATTGAAGACGTGGGCAAAAGTGAGCAACGTGAATTTGAAAACAGAATGGCGGTGTTACTTGCGCACTTAATTAAATGGCGGTATCAGCCAAGCCATCGAGGTAAAAGCTGGGAACGAACCATCAAAGACCAGCGTACTATGCTTATGCGCAGACTCAGCAAAACTCCTAGTTTAAAACCCGACCTTGAAAATCCTGATTTTTGGTCGGAGTCATGGGCCGATGCTGCACGCATTGCAGAGAACGAAACCGGGATATTGAACGTGTTTCCTGAATCTTGCCCTTGGGACTTCAATCAGATCATGAATCCTGAGTTCTGGCCGGAATAATGCCTGACCCCGTCTTTTGCAAACTCAATGTTGCCCCTCTTTATATACTTAAATATGATTAGTGATGAGCTAAGTGCTCACGTCAATCTTGTCTTTTTTACATCTACGATTACTTTGGGCAAGGCCATTCTTTCATGAGTGCATCTTTAACAAGTGACTCGGCACTTGAACTCCATAATTCTGGATGCTCATTTAGGTATTTAGATACAACATTTGCAGCTTGATCTGAAGTGATATTTTGTGGACAAAATAAACCTGACCCAATAGTTGCGTCAACAACACCCATGACATAATAAACATAAGCTCCGGCATCATAGAGCTCCGCATTGTCTATATCACCGCTTTTATAGACGGTTGACTTGTCGTGAAGCTTCTGGCCATTTATAAAAGCATTGAAACCAGCGTTAGCTGAGATTGGCATCAGCATTGTAGCGATTAGGATTAACTTTGACGTTTTTATTTTTATACTCCATGGATCTTTTGTTACATCAGAACAGTTTATATCGATATAAACTGGATTACACGTGCAACTGATAATGACAGGATTCGGCCAATTGTTGACATTGGCGACTGGCTGCTTTAGGGTGATGAATATTGCCGAATTAAGATGGGCAATGTGCTATTAATTCAGATGGTGTTATCGTACTGTTTTGATAATTACTAAATTAACAATAAAAAATTAGCCAACTTCTTGATAACATGAAAATTTATAACTCATTAATTTTTTCTTATGAAATGGAATCTCGATACAAATGAAATAAACAATAATGCCGAGTCAATCATTGGGAACTTAAAAGAGGAATCGGTTGTTGTCTACTGCTTCATCAAGAACCAGTTTAATGAAGGGAATGTAACTGAAAATAAGCTATTACAGTTTGTTTTTCGTTCATTTTACAGAATTGATAATGCGGGACTAACTGATGATTTCAAAAACCGTTACTTCGAAATACTTCAGTTATCAAAAGGCAATAATCCAAATTTACGAGTTATATGTAATGACTTGTGCGAAATAAAAAACCAAAGAGGGTTTGAAAGTCTTCAGTTTTCATTTGTGACAAAATTAGCTAATACAGTAAATTCAAAATTTCCAATTTATGACTCTAAAGTAGCCAAAATGTATTCATATAGGCCGCTATCTTCAGCAAAGCCAATTGAAGACAGGCTAGATAGTTTGGAATCGTTTTACAACTTCCTTCTATCTGACTATTCTACTATCTTGAAAAATGATAGCTTGTCTTTAGCTTTATCGGAATTTGATAAGAAATTTGAGAAATATAAATACATTGATAATATAAAAAAGCTAGATTTTATTGTCTGGTCTGCTGGCAAGTTGATGGATGAATATAAGTTATTTTGAACTTATTGGATAAAAGCATACAAACTGTCTAATATTTTGGTTACCTATTTATTACTGTTTGCTAAACTTCACGAATGCCAGGTTCGGAGAAACTTAAATTCATGCCCGAATGACGGCCTTGGGTCGTAAGCTGGCATTCAACTACGAAAATAAAATATACTTCGCCAGTTAAATTCAGCGCACAACGTTAACCTGTTCAAACCCCAATTCAAACGTGCTTGGGGTCAGGCCTTACATTTGACATTCTCCACGTTATTTTATGTCAAATGTAAGGCCTGACCCCGTCTTTTGCCCCGTCTGTCGTCTTTTTTCCCTGAAGCGTTGCATTTCGAGAAAATACGGCAAGTCGATTATCATGGCAAAACCCAATGTCAATGGATTGCGGAAACACCGATACGAATAACGCGTAATGCAAAACCGAGCCAGAAGAAGCAGAAAAAATCATCAGTCCCAGGCAACCCATAGCCAAGCATTTACTCGTTGTCAGTATGGCTCGAAAAATGACGGAGTTCATAGCGTTCAATGGCTTGTAAAAACCCTTACAGGGTATTATTGAGTAAACTTTGCAATAATTTTAAAATGCAGTTTCATTAGCTAAAGTTAATATGACATCCAGCACATTGCGTTGGATACTTCGAACGTTACGTAGAAAATAGGAGCGGATGATGCGCATTTATTTTGCAACCAATCGAAATCCGGACGACCCGCAAAAACCTACCGATTTTGGTGGCCGTTTCAGTTCAAACGGATTAACAGATTTGCGTTTTGGATGGGCTGATGTGAGTGGGAATGATCTGGATCAATACGTGCTAACCGTTGCACCGGAATCTTTGGATGTTGGGCTGGCGAATGCAAAAAGTAACGATTTCAGTGGTCAGATATTGGGCAGCCAAACTGTATTTGAAGCAGTCCGTCAGGAAATGATTTCACAAAAACAGGATTGTGTGATTTCAATTCATGGATTTAACTATACGTTTCGGGAAGCAATTCAGACAACAGCCCAGCTTAGGAAATTTTATGGTGACTTGCCGATGATCTATTTTCTGTTCACCTGGCCATCAGATGGTTCGATGCTGCCATTCAAGGCCTACGCCAGTGACAGGGATGACGCGCGAGCTTCCGGTGTCGCATTGGGTCGCGGTTTACAAAAATTCGCTAGTTTCTTGCATGGCACACGACCTAAAGACTTTTGTGGGCAAAACGTGCATCTTTTTGCTCACAGCATGGGCAACTACGCATTACGTTGGGCGTTGCAGGGAATAAAAAGTTCTTCTGGCACCAGTCTCCGGCGTCTCCTGGAGTAAGTGGTTTTGTTTGCGGCGGACGAGGACGACGATGCCTTTGAGTTTGACTACAAATTCCAAGCTCTGCCCGACATGGCAAGACGAGTCACTGTTTACCATAACGCCAGCGATAAAGTATTGGTTGCGAGCGACTTCACAAAAGGAAATTCGGACCGTTTGGGTGCCAGCGGTCCTCGTAATTCACGGGCTTTGCCTGATAAGGTTAGTGTAGTTAATTGCGATCCGGTCATTAGTTTCAAAGAAGACCCAACTGGGCATCAGTATTACAGGCTTAACAAAACGGTCAAACAAGATGTTATTTCGGTCCTAAGAGGAAAGGAACCCCAAGAGATTAAGACAAGAAAATATCAACCTGATACCCGCAGTTATAGGCTAAAGCCTTACAAAGGAGCCTAACATTTCATCTAAACAGACTGATAAAAAGCAGTGATTTTTAACTTAAACAGTAGATGATTTTTTGATGATGCGGCTCATCTTGATCGGTTAATCAACGTTAACAGCGAGTTGCCTAAATGGATCTGGCAGGTTGTTGGGACCCCCTTATTTAGGGCGAAAATTCGCTGAGCTGAATCCGGTTGAGTACTTAGGCCAACTCAATTTAATACTCCGTGTTTCCGCTAGATTGAAACCTAGAAGGCCGAGCCCTGATTAGCGGTTTCCAGAACGTCGATAATTTCGTTGCATTCTATGACACTTTTATCTTCACGGACAATATAGTCTGCCAACGCAGTAATTGCCCGCCAATTTGATCTTTCATTAACGAAGCCGAATGCCGCCAAAAATAACGCGGTGATTTTTTGTTCCCTCAGCGCTGAATTTGCAATAAAGCATTCAAGATATTCGTGGACACTTTCTAAATCGGAAGCGCCACCAAAGTAATGTAGGTCATGTAACTGTATGAGACCAGAGTTAATCAGTTTCCCGTCTCGTTGTGCGATATATCTTGCTTCAGCCAAAGATCCGGTCAGTATGTTGACCATATCCGCTTCAAAAGCACGTTGATAAGCAATTTTCTGGGCTAAAGAAAAACCGTTTGTTGCCTCTTCAATTGAGGAGGGTAGCGTATGAATTAAGCGGCCACCGCCTATATTGGCAATGTATTTAGTGGCAAGCTTGCTTAAAAAGCGGGATGATTGTGAATCATCATTCACCGAAGTGATAAAAATCTGAAAAAAAATCGGTGGCAGCCTTTTTTGTTTGTTGCCGAGATAAATAGCGGCTGCGTGTCCGGCTTCATGAATAGCAACTTTCCTAGTGATTTCTTGATGCGTCAGATTTAACGCTTTGTTAAAAATGTGGTTACGATTCATGATATAAATTTGTAGATATGATGCATTAAATTGTTTCGAATTAAGTTGTTATTGGCCCATTCATTCACGACAGCTGCAAACGAGCAGGTCCAATCTTAAAAGTGTTTTGTTAATGGTTTCTTAACAGTCTCTAAATTGATAGGACAACCACTGCTTTAGCCTCCCACGGGCGTGGGGAAGGACATTCCATAAAACGAACAATTAGGGGAGCACTTCTGAATGATGGTTTTGGGTTGAAACAGGACAGTCAATGTCAGCTTCAATTGAGACCATTTTTTGGCGGCGCCAGATCAATTCCGGCTGATAATCTCCCCATGCGCGGCTGACCGCGCATGGGGAGTTGCGTGTCTATTTAAAATTCAACCCTGCGTTAACCTGATTTCCGCTTCACGGTATTTTGCCGCACAATACTCAGCCACTTCTGCGGGCAAATGCGGGCCCGGCGCGGTTTTATCCCAGTCCAGAGTTTCCAGGTAATCACGGATATATTGCTTGTCGAAACTGGGCGGACTGATGCCGACCCGATATTGATCGGCAGGCCAGAAGCGTGATGAATCTGGCGTTAAAGCTTCATCGATCAGGTATAAACTGCCGTCATCGTCGACACCGAATTCGAATTTGGTATCGGCAATAATAATGCCCCGTTCTTTGGCGTAGGCGGCGGCTTCCTTGTACAGCTTCAGGCTGGCATCGCGCACTTTTTCTGCCAACTCCCGGCCCATCAATTCGACGGTAAGCTCAAAAGGAACGTTTTCGTCATGCTGATCGACTTCGGCTTTGGTTGATGGGGTATAAATCGGCTCAGGTAATTGCTGCGCCTGCTGCAAGCCTTCGGGCAATTTAATGCCGCAGACAGCGCCTGATTTTTGATAATCTTTCCAGCCGGAGCCGATCAGGTAACCGCGTACGATGGCTTCGACGGGCAGCGGTTTTAACAATTTGACGACGATAGCGCGGCCTTCAATCTGCGCGCGCTCGGCGGCATCGGGAACCACCTGTTCCAGCGGAATGTCGGACAGGTGATTGGGCATAACGTGCTTCATTTTTTCAAACCAGAAATTGGATACGTTGGTTAAAACACGGCCTTTGCCAGGGATAGGGTCAGGCAAAATCACATCGAATGCAGACAGCCGGTCGGTGGTCACAATCAGCATGTGCCGGTCGTCAATGTCGTAAATATCCCGCACTTTGCCACGGGCTCTGAGCTTTAAGGACGACAGTGTTGATTGGTATAGCGCTTCTGGAGCAGTCATAGGTTCTCGCTGGGTGTCAAATAGAATGATTTTATCAGTTGTTCGGGGCTGGGTTAACCAACAATCCGATTTATATGGCGCAATGGGCGACCGGCCGGTCGCCCCTACGATTTATCATGTGTTCGGGTTATTTCATTTTCATTCCTCAACGGAACATATCCTTATTAACCGCTTTATCCATGGCGGTTTTTGCAGTAATGATGCCTTTATCAACCAGCTCTTTCATATTCTGATCCAGCGTCTGCATGCCGTCCTTGCGGCCGGTTTGAATCGCAGAATACATTTGCGCTACCTTGGCTTCACGGATCAGGTTTCTAATCGCCGCTGTACCCACCATGATTTCATGCGCGGCAACACGTCCGCCGCCGATTTTCTTCAGCAAGGTTTGCGAAATAACCGCCTGCAACGATTCGGACAGCATGGCCCGGATCATGTCTTTTTCGGCGGCAGGAAAAACGTCGATAATACGGTCGATGGTTTTCGCGGCAGAAGTCGTATGCAAAGTGCCGAACACCAGATGACCGGTTTCCGCCGCGGTCATCGCCAGACGGATGGTTTCCAGATCGCGCATTTCACCGACCAGAATAATGTCAGGATCTTCGCGTAGCGCTGAACGCAACGCTTCTGCAAAGCCGTGGGTGTCGCGCTTGATTTCCCGTTGGTTAATCAACGATTTTTGGCTCTCATGAACAAACTCGATAGGGTCTTCTACGGTCAGTATGTGCGCATAATCATTGCAGTTAATATGATTAATCATCGCCGCCAGCGTAGTTGACTTGCCGGAGCCGGTAGGACCGGTCACCAGAACCATGCCGCGTGGTTTTTGGCATAATTCTTCAAAAAACTTGGGGGCTTTTAATTGTTCCAGACTCATGATGACCGAGGGAATTGTTCTAAATACAGCGGCGGCACCGCGCTCCTGATTAAACGCATTAACACGAAACCTTGCAACGCCGGGCAATTCGAATGAAAAATCGGTTTCTAGAAATTCCTCATAATCCTTGCGTTGCTTGTCATTCATAATGTCATAAATCAGCGCATGCACTTCCTTATGATCCAAGGCAGGAATATTGATCCGGCGAATATCGCCATCAACCCTGATCATAGGCGGGAGTCCCGCCGATAAATGTAAATCCGACGCTTTGTTTTTAGCTGAAAAAGCCAGCAATTCGGCAATATCCATAACATCCTCAGGAAGACAAAAAAATATCTTTATACCATAGATCATCTGGTTGTTTTTTGAAACTGTGCTGTTGTATCAGTTGTCGCCTGAATTTATGTTAGGTTAAATTCATCGGTAACAATTTAAGATGGTTCACCACGAAGACAGGACGTTATTTACCTTCCTTAGAATGACTGGGCTTGCTTTGGTTGTTTTGCGATTTTGATCGGTGTGCTGTGGGCAGTTGCGCAGAGAGAAAAAAGCGGATTTAAAAAAACCGACAATGAAAAGCAAACACTATAATAACCGACGACTCACTAAGGAAAAACCATGGCAACCCTAGCGCAAAGACTCAAACACATACGCTCGCAAATCAACGATGCAGAGCTGGCCTATCAGCGCCAGCCCGGATCGGTGCTGTTATTGGCCGTCAGCAAAACCAAGCCATCCGAAGCGATTGCCTGTGCCTATCAATCCGGGCAACGCCATTTTGGCGAAAACTATTTGCAGGAAGCATTGAAAAAACAACAGGAACTGGGTGCTTACGCTATTACCTGGCATTTTATCGGCCCGATACAATCGAATAAAACCAAGGCGTTGGCAACCCACTTTGACTGGGTACACAGTGTGGACAGTTTAAAAATAGCCCGACGCCTTAGCGAACAGCGCCCGTCTCATTTGCCGCCGTTAAATATTTGCCTGCAAGTCAATATCAGCGATGAACCCAGCAAGTCCGGCATTACCTTGGCTGAATTGCCGCCATTGTGCGAGTTAGTCGCCAAACTGCCGAATCTCAAATTACACGGCGTAATGGCCATTCCCGCGCCGCAACAGGATTTTGAGCAACAACGCCGGCCCTATAAAATACTTTATCAGGCCGTTGCAAAGTTGGGGCAACCCGAGCTGGATACCTTCTCGTTCGGTATGACCGGCGATTTAACAGCCGCGATAGCCGAAGGCTCGACTATCGTCAGAATCGGCACCGCGTTGTTTGGCGAGCGGGATTATTCGCAATTGCAGGAGCGGCTTTAGCCGCGATGATCGCGGCTAAAGCCGCTACAAACGTTAACTAAAATCATCTGGTTCCTCAATAACCGGATTAATCAATGTCCCGATGCCCTCAATTTCAATCCGGGCAGTTTGTCCCGGCAACAGATAACCGCGCGGTTTCATTTTTACGCCGACCCCGGCTGGAGTGCCGGTGGCAATCACATCGCCCGGCTCCAGCGTCATCGCCTGCGACAAATAGGCAATCATTTCATAGCAGTTAAAAATCATCTGTCCGGTATTGGCATGTTGCCGCAGTTCATCGTCAACCCAGGTTTTAAGATTCAGATTATGCGGATCGCCGATTTCATCGCCGGTTACCAGCCAAGGCCCCAACGGGCCGTGAGTATCGAATGATTTGCCCAAGGTAAACGTCGGCGAACGAAACTGCCAGTCGCGCACCGACACATCGTTGGCAATGGTAAATCCGGCAATGACTTGGTGAGCCTTATCGACAGGCACATGGCGGCAGCGGGTGCCGATAACAAAAGCCAGCTCGCCTTCGTAATCCAGCTTATCGGAGACTTTCGGCCGGTGTATTGCCTCGCCCGGCCCGATCACACAGGTGCCTTGTTTGGTGAAAAAGCCGGGATATTCGGGCTTATCCCGGCCGGTTTCTTCGATATGGTCGGCGTAGTTCAGGCTGATGCCTAAATATTTACCGGGCCTCGGCACCGGCGCATGCAGCTTGACCTGATCCAGAGCGATACGATCGTTGCCGTTGTCGATTTGCTGCCGCATCGCATCCAGCGCCCCGGTACCTGCGCTCAGAAATTCAAGCATGGTTACCGGGATTTTAGTATTATTTTTGCTGTCAACAACAAAGCCATCAACGACTGCGCCTACGCGGGTTTCGTGGTTATGAGTAAAGGTTACCAGTTTCATGAGTTAAGCCTATCCGGATGATTTCAGGTGCCGCTATTATAAACGCAAGTGTAAACTCAAGAGCTTGCGCCAAAAAAAAGATATAATTAACTATTTTTAATTTAATGAGGAACATAAAATGAATGAAAACTGGATTGCGCCTTCCATCCTGTCAGCTAATTTCGCCAAACTGGGTGAAGAGGTTGATAACGTTTTAAAAGCGGGCGCCGATGTTGTGCATTTTGATGTTATGGATAACCATTTCGTGCCCAACCTGACCATCGGGCCTTTGGTTTGCGAAGCGTTGAGAAAACATGGCGTTACCGCGCCAATCGACGTTCATTTAATGGTTGAGCCTGTCGACCGTCTTATTCCCGACTTTGCCAAGGCCGGTGCCAGCATCATTACTTTCCATCCCGAAGCCTCTGTGCACATCGACCGCACCCTGCAATTGATCAAAGATAACGGCTGTAAGGCTGGACTGGTATTTAACCCAGGTACGCCGCTGCATTATCTGGATTATGTAATGGACAAGCTGGACATGATTTTGTTGATGTCAGTTAACCCCGGTTTTGGTGGCCAGTCTTTCATCCCTTCATCGCTGGGTAAATTGCGTGAAGTCAGAACAAGAATCGACAACAGCGGCTTGAATATTCGCCTGGAAATCGACGGCGGCGTTAAAGTCGATAATATCCGCGACATTAAAGCGGCCGGTGCCGATACTTTCGTCGCAGGTTCCGCGATATTCAGCCAGCCGGATTATAAAAAAGTGATTGATGAAATGCGCGCTGAATTGGCTAAAGCGGTTTAAAGATTAGTTATAGCGGTAGGGTGCGCTATGCGTACCTTTTTGGTGTTTTAATGACTGGATTGTTTTAAAAAAATACGCGATGCGTACCCTACACAACGACTACAAGTGGAATTTTTATGAACTTATCGAAAATAATTACAGCTTTTTGTATTACTGGTCTTTTGGCAGGCTGTACAACAGCAGGGCCCTATGTAACCAATATATCAAGTGATGGAGCTAATGGCTTGAACATAGAAAAATGCAAAGTAGAGCTCAATGCATTTTTAGGCGTTGTAAATACCGGTGATTGCTCTAATAGTTCTTTAAAGCTAACAAGTTCAACTCGATAAGAAAATAGCCGTGTGACATCATTCTCACGCCAGTCCTGAGTCTTGTCGAAGGGCTCCGGCGTGGAAATGCAGCTAGTGACGCTCCAGCGTCTCGTTTGCATATATACATTGAATAACAAAAATGACCCCAGAACAATTCAATCACTATGCCCGGCAGGGCTACAACCGCATCCCGGTTTGCCGCGAAGTGCTGGCCGACTTGGATACGCCGTTAAGCGCTTACCTGAAGTTGGCCGACGGCCCTTATTCCTATTTATTTGAATCGGTACACGGCGGCGAGCAATGGGGACGTTATTCGATCATCGGTCTGCCCTGCCTTACCATCGTCAAAATTACCGGTAATGAAATCCGTCTGGAACAAAACGGCGAACTGCTGGAAACCCTCACACACGATAATCCGCTGATCTGGATAGAGCGGTTTAAAGAACGCTACAACGTTCCCGACATTGACACTTTGCCCCGGTTTAACGGCGGCCTGGTCGGCTATTTCGGCTATGAAACCATCGGTTATATCGAGCCGAAATTGCGTGGCACAGCAAAGCCGGACCCGCTGGGAAATCCCGACATCCTGCTGATGGTGTCCGAAGAAATGCTGGTGTTCGATAACCTGTCCGGCAAAATGCTGCTGCTGACTCACGCCAATCCTGAAGAAGCCGATGCTCATAACCGCGCCGTCGCACGCGTGGATGATTTGGCTGTCAAGCTACGCGAACTGCAAGCCAAACCAAAAAACCATCACGCGCCCAAAAATGTCGAAGAGTCTGATTTTATCTCGGGCTTTACTCAGCAGGGCTTTGAAGATGCGGTGCTGAAAGCCAAGGAATATATCACCGACGGCGACATCATGCAGGTGGTGTTATCGCAGCGCATGTCCATCCCCTACACCGCCTCGCCGCTTAATTTATACCGGGCTTTGCGTTGCCTGAATCCTTCGCCTTATATGTTTTACCTGAACCTGGACGATTTCCATATTGTCGGCTCGTCGCCGGAAATCCTGGTCAGGCTGGAAGACAACATGGTTACGGTTCGCCCGATTGCCGGAACGCGTCCGCGCGGGGCAACCCCGGAACAGGATATTGCCCTGGAAAAAGAGCTGCTGGCCGACCCCAAGGAACTGGCCGAACATTTAATGCTGATCGATCTGGGCCGCAACGATGTGGGCCGGGTCGCCCAAATCGGCACCGTGCAGTTGACCGATAAAATGATCGTCGAGCGCTATTCGCACGTCATGCACATCGTCTCCAACGTCACCGGACAGTTGCAACAGGGCGACAACGCTTTTGACGTGCTGGCCGCGACCTTCCCCGCAGGAACCGTCAGCGGCGCGCCGAAAATACGCGCAATGGAAATCATCGACGAACTCGAACCGGTCAAGCGCGGCGTTTATGCAGGCGCAGTCGGCTACATAGCCTGGTCGGGCAACCTCGATACCGCGATCGCGATCAGAACTGCGGTAATCAAAAACAACATGTTACATATACAAGCCGGCGCCGGCATCGTTTACGATTCCGTGCCCAGAAACGAATGGGATGAGACCATGAATAAAGGCCGCGCAATTTTCCGCGCCGTGAGTATGGCCGAAGCAGGCTTGGAAGGGGAGCAACCATGAGTTCAGTCAAAGTCGTCATGATCGATAACTACGATTCGTTCACCTACAACCTGGTGCAGTATTTCGGCGAGTTAGGCGCTGACGTGACCGTGGTGCGTAACGATCAGGTGAGTATTGAAGACCTGGAAAAGCTTGCGCCCGATAAACTGGTAATTTCCCCCGGTCCCTGCACCCCCAAGGAAGCCGGTATCTCGGTTGCAGCGATCTTAAAGTTTGCCGGCAAACTGCCTATCCTGGGCGTCTGCCTGGGGCATCAAAGTATCGGCTATGCATTCGGCGGCAATATCGTCCATGCCAAAAGCATCATGCACGGTAAAACCTCGCTTATTTTTCATCACAATCAAGGCGTATTCAAAGGCCTGAACAACCCGTTTACCGCCACCCGTTACCATTCGCTGGTCATTGAACAGCAGAGCATTCCCGATTGCCTGGAAATAACCGCCTGGACGCAGGACGAAGCGGGAAAGCTGGATGAAATCATGGGCGTAAGGCATAAAGAACTGGATATTGAAGGCGTGCAGTTTCATCCCGAGTCGATTCTGACCGAGCACGGGCATGATTTGTTGAGGAATTTTTTGGAAAGGTAATGTTTATTATCTCGTCTTCTGGTTAGAAAACTATAAATGGTTAAAACTGCGTTTATTTCTGGGGAGAGAAAGCAATGCTAAAAAGGATAACTCTCAAAAATCTGACTGTCTTTTCAGAGGCCAATCTCGAATTCGGGCAGAATTTGAATGTGATTATCGGTGAAAACGGTGCCGGTAAAACCCATTTGCTTAAGATGATTTATTCGGTATTAGCCGTAAGCGCAGAAGAAGGACGTAAACCGAGAGGAATGCTTGCTCAATCCACGTCGTTAGCGCCCACTAAATCATTTTTACAATCGCGACTGGCTGATAAGTTGGTCAATAATTTTCGTCCCGAATCGCTAGGCCGTTTAGTAAAGCGAAAACAAGGACGTGATCGTTGCGATATTCGCTTAGCGTTTGAGCAGAGTGAGTGGGACATAGCATTCAATTTTGCCACCAACAGTAAATCTGAAGTCAATATTGAAACGTTACCGGAGACCTGGATAGACGCTTCTCCAGTGTATCTGCCAACGCGTGAATTGTTAACCATCTACCCTAATTTCATTTCGGTTTACGAAGGGCATTATCTTGAGTTTGAAGAAACCTGGCGGGATACCTGTCTTTTACTCGGTGCATTAATGCAAAGAGGCCCTAAGGAAAAACGAATTCGTGAGCTTCTTGAACCTTTAGAATCAGCAATGGGTGGAGCAATAGAACTTGATAAAAACGGACGATTTTATTTAAGAAATGATAGCGGTCGCATGGAAATGCCATTAGTTGCCGAGGGTTTGCGTAAATTAGGGATGCTTGCGCGCTTGATTGCAACGGGAGCGCTTTTGGATAAAGGCTACCTGTTCTGGGACGAACCTGAAGCTAATCTCAACCCCATACTCATAAAACAAGTAGCAAAAAGTATTTTGGATTTGTGCGATTCCGGTATCCAAGTTTTTATTGCTACACACAGCCTTTTCTTGCTACGAGAGCTTGAAATATTGCTATCTGATAAAAACCATAAAAAGGTTAAAACAAAATTCTTTGGGCTTCATCAAACCGAGGGCGGCGTTAGAATCGATCAAGGTTCGAGTATAGACGACATAGGCGATATAGCTGTATTAGACGAAGAGTTGGCACAATCTGACCGCTTTCTGGCGGTCGATTGATCATGCAACGTTTTAACGTGGATGGATTAAATTTTGATTTTCCCGATGATTGGCTGGTCAGCAAATACGATGACTGGTCATTTTATCGAAATCAATTTATAACAATAAAAAACGGCATCAAGTCGTTGGATTTGCTGGCAGTTGACTTGAATAAAACCGCTTGGTTAATCGAAGTTAAAGATTATCGCCTCCATCCACGCACAAAACCATCCGAGTTGGGAATAGAAGTAGCACACAAGGTTTTTGATACATTGGCGGCAATCATTCCGGCAAAAATTCATGCAACTGACCCTGATGAAAAGCAATTAGCCCGTGCAGTATCGGCTTCACGTAAGTTGAGAGTAGTCTTGCATCTTGAGCAACCAACGAAGCATTCAAAACTCCGTCCACGCGCCATCAATCCTGTGGATGTGCAACAAAAAATTCGTCAACTGCTAAAACCTGTTGATGCACACCCACTGGTTGTTGATATGAGATCGATGAGAGACCTTGAGTGGAATGTGAGTTAACGAGTAGCTCCACATAAATAATTGTAAAAAATCCCTAATAAGGGCTCTTCATCTTAAAACATAGAAAAATTCGTGTCTTTCGTGGTTAACAAATCAGGAGTGCATCATGAGTCGTATCGTCTGGCTATTTCTAAGCGCAGTATTGTTTGCATCAGTCACTCAGGCAAAGCCGTTAACCCCGGAACAGGTGCCGGAACCTCTCAAACCCTGGATAGCCTGGGTGTTGCAGGACAGCCCTGAACCCGTCTGCCCTTTTATCTACAACAGTTATGAGCAAAAACGCTGTAGCTGGCCGACTCAAACCCAACTGAATTTAACGGCCGAAAAAGGCGTGTTTTCGATGAGCTGGATGGTGTATCAGGACAGCTGGATCAGCTTGCCGGGCGATAAAGCACACTGGCCGCTGAATGTGACGGTTGATAACAAAACCGCGCTGGTCATGGATAAAAACGGTGACCCTTCGATTAAACTGGCTGCGGGCTCGCAGCATCAAATTAATGGCGAGTTCTTCTGGGCCGCTATGCCGGATAACTTAAAAGTACCCGGCGATACCGGGCTGATTGAGCTGCGTATTAATGGCGTGATCATACCGACACCGACCATAAGAAACGGACAGCTGTGGCTAAAGGAAAGCGAGACAGGTTTAAAGAAGCCGGAAAATATCCAGAACAATCTGGATATACAGCTATTTCGAAAAATCACCGATGAAGTGCCCGTGCAGGTTTTAACCCGGCTGATGCTGGAAGTCTCCGGCGAGCAGCGCGAAGTCAAATTGCCCAGGCCCATGCTGGACGGTTTTATCCCGCTGAGTTTGCAAAGTCCGTTGCCCGCCCGATTGGAACCCGACGGACAGTTATTGGTTCAACTGCGTCCCGGCCGCTGGCAGATCGACATACTGGCCAGAAACAGTAAAGAACTCAAGGTGCTCCTACTTAGGGGCGACCAGCCGGTCGCCCCTACCGAACCGCCGGTCGTTGCTACTGAGCAAGGCATCCATTGGCCGGAGTCGGAAATCTGGTCATTTGAAGCCCGTCCGCAACTGCGCGTGGTTGAAATCGAACGACTCAGCGCCATAGATCCCAGCCTGACCAATTTACCGGACGATTGGAAAAACCTCCCGGCCTATAAAATCAACCGGGGACAGGCTATGGGCTTTAAAACCCTACGCCGGGGCGATCCGGAGCCAGAACCCAATCAACTCAATCTATCCAGAAAGCTGTGGCTGGATTTCGACGGCGAAGGTTATACCGTCAATGACACGATTACCGGCAGCATGACCCGCGGCTGGCGGCTGAACACTCTGCCGCAAACGCAGTTGGGAAGAGTCACATTAAACGGCGGCAACCAGCTTGTTACTCAGGATAAATCCGGCAAGCAAGGCGTGGAAGTCAGGAGCGGCACGATAACGCTGGATGCCGATAGCCGTGTTACCGGTACTGTCGGTTCAACCAGCGCCGTGGGCTGGGAACAGGATTTTCACACGGTCAGCGCCGAACTGAACCTGCCGCCGGGCTGGTGTTTGCTGGCGGCCGGCGGCGTCGATAATGCGCCCGACAGCTGGATTTCCCGCTGGACCTTGCTGGACTTGTTCCTGGTGTTAATCGCCGCGCTGGCGACCGGCAGGCTGTGGAATCCCTATTGGGGCTTTCTCGCCTTGATCACGCTGGTATTGATCTGGCATGAGCCGGACTCGCCCCGGTTCGTCTGGCTGAATATTCTGGCCGCAACCGCATTGATTAGGGTATTACCGCAAGGCAGGTTCTTAAAATTTATCAACTGGTATCGCTATGCTTTCTGGCTGGCGTTAATCGTGATCGCCTTGCCTTTTATGGTGCAGCAGATACGTACCGGACTGTATCCGCAACTGGAAAAACCCGCTCAAGCGGTCCCTATGCCCATCTTCCAAGATCGCGGCATCGTTGGAACAGCGGTCGAAATGACCGCACCGGCCCCCGTCTCGGAAGCGATCAGCGAGATGAAAGAAAAGGTGTTAAGAAAATCGATGCCGTCCGACGCCTCATCGTCTTATGGTTATGCAGACAAGGCGGTCGATTTCGACCGCATCGACCCTAAAGCCAAAGTACAGACCGGCCCCGGCTTGCCGCAATGGCAATGGAACAAGGTAATGTTGTCATGGAACGGTTCGGTCGATGCGGGGCAACAGCTGCACTTATGGTATTTAACGCCGACGCTGACCCTGCTGCTCAATTTCGCCCGCGTGATTCTAGTCGCGGCATTGGCCTTGCTGATGTTCGGGGTTGCCGAAAAGTTCAGGTTTACAACCGCTAAATCAGCGACGCCTTTGCTGCTGTGGTTTTTGCTGTTGCCGTTGCCGTTGCTGTCGATGCCGTCAGCCAAAGTTTACGCCGAACTTCCGGATAAAGCCTTACTGGACGAACTGAGAAGCCGACTGCTGGAAAAACCGGTGCCGCCGGACTGCTTGCCGGGTTGCGCGCAAATTCAGCAGATGAAAATAACCATTACCGATAAGGAACTGGCGATTGCCCTGCAGATTCACGCCCAGCAATCCGTAGCGGTTCCGTTACCGGCCGAATATGAGCAATGGTTCCCTAATCAGGTCTTTGTTGACGGCAAAACAGCGCCGGGGCTGTATCGCGATAGCAACGGCCTGTGGATTAATCTGGGCGAAGGCGAGCATCAGGTGGTGCTGAGCGGAGCGGTGCCCTCATTAAGCAAGTTCACGCTGCCGTTACCGTTAAAACCGAACTGGGTCAGCATTCAGAATACCGGTTGGCAAGTCATCGGCCTGCAGGAAAACGGCGAGGTTGACGATCAACTGCAATTTAGCCGCATAAACCGGACCGAGCAACAGCAAAGAGCAGCCGAACTGGAGCCGGGCGCGTTGCCGCCGTTTGTCAAGATTGAGCGCATCCTGCAACTGGGTTTGGACTGGCGCGTTGTCACCCGGATCATCCGCGTTTCGCCGGTCGATTCCGCTGTGGTATTGGCCGTGCCCTTGTTGCCGGGCGAGTCGGTTACCAGTGCAGGCATCCGCGTTAAAGACGGCAAAGTCGAGGTCAATATCCCTGCCCAGCAAACCGAGCTGCAATGGGAATCGACGCTGGAAAAATCGGAACAAATCGATGTTGTCGCCACTCAAACCGAGCAATGGATAGAAGTGTTGCAAGCGGATATAAGTCCCATCTGGCATATTGAAACTTCCGGCATCGCGATGATCCACCTGAATAACGGCGGGCAATGGCTGCCTGAATGGCATCCCTGGCCCGGAGAGAAAATCACCCTGCAAGTAACCAGGCCGGAGGCGGTAGAAGGCCAAACCCTGACCATCGACAACAGCCGCTTAAGCATCAAGCCGGGACAGCGCACTCAGGAAGCCGAATTAAACCTTAACTTAAGAAGCTCGCAAGGCTCGCAGCACACGCTGATCCTGCCGGAAAATGCGGTGTTACAAAGCGTCGCTATTAATGGACAGATGCAGCCGATCAGGCAGGATGGCAGCAAGCTCACCCTGCCGATTAATCCCGGCAAGCAGCAAGTCTCAATCAGCTGGCGGGAAGCGACCGGCATAAGCGGCATCATGAGGACGCCGCAGGTCGACTTGGGAACGGTGAGCGTCAACGCCAACCTGCATATCGGCCTGGGTCAGGATCGCTGGGTGTTATTTACGCTGGGGCCGAAACTGGGGCCTGCGGTTTTATTCTGGGGCGTGCTGATGGTTATTTTTATGGTGTCGCTAGGTTTGGGCAAAATCCCGCTGACGCCTTTAAGAAACCGGCACTGGTTTTTGTTGTTGGTAGGGCTTAGCCAGATTCCGCTGCTGTCGGCAGGTCTGGTGATTGCGTGGTTAATGCTGTTAGGCTGGCGCAAGACCCAGCAGGCTTCGGACTTGCGTTATTTTAATGCGGTGCAAATTATTATCGGCGGCTTAACCTTGGTCTCGCTGAGCCTGTTGTTTTTGGCGGTCGAGCAGGGTTTGTTGGGGTCGCCCGATATGCAGATCATCGGCAACCAGTCCTCGGCGTTCAACCTGAACTGGTATCAGGATAGAAGCCTGGCGACGTTGCCCATAGCGACGCTGATCTCGGTTCCGCTGATGGTGTACCGGTTATTGATGCTGGCCTGGTCGCTATGGTTGGCGGTGTCATTGCTCAACTGGCTGAAATGGGGCTGGGCGTGTTTTTCAAATAACGGGCTTTGGCATAAAAGCGTAGCTAAGAAGGAAGTGGCAACTGTTGAGCCGGAAGATAAGTGCTTAGCCGATGATGAGCATTAAACATTATCGCCAATATAGGAGCGGGCTAAAAGCCCGCTCCTATATTTTAATTTCTGGAAAGCGAAGGGCTCGTAAAATAGTGCTATTCGACGTTACTCGGCTCGTTCCACATCAAACACGGTACCGCGAACCGCGACGACTTTTACCTTGGCGTTAATATCGCAATCTTCCCCGTGAACTTTCCAGATGGAATCGTCGACTTTTATTTTGCCTTCGCCATTTTCTATCGGCTTGTATAGGCTAAAAACTCTGCCGATGTATTGCTGCCCGCGCTTATTTAACAAAGGGTGATCTGTCGCCACCGGGTGCTTTTTGCCATAAAATTTCCATAAGGTGATAGCAACCACTGACAGTACGGAAAAAATCAATACCTGCAATTCGACACTCATTGAGGGTATCAGTAACAGCAGGCATCCGGTTACAAAGCCTGAAGCCGCCATCCACAGGAAGAAGAAGCCGGGAACCAGCAGCTCTATTACCAACAGAATGAGGGCTAATACCCACCAATTCCAAAAAACAATCTCCAGCTCAGCCATCTTAGCTTTTTTTGCTCAAGGCTTCTTTAGCTAGCTCGCCAATGCCGCCAAGGGCGCCAATCACGCTGGATGAATCCAGCGGCATAAACACCAGTTTGCTGTTGCTAGATGCGCCAATATCTTTCAGCGCTTCAATGTATTTTTGCGCGACAAAATAATTGATGGCCTGGACATCGCCTTTACCGATGGCTTCCGACACCATTAACGTCGCCCTGGCTTCGGCCTGAGCCAGACGTTCACGGGCATCGGCATCACGGTAAGAGGCTTCTTTGCGGCCTTCCGCTTCCAGAATGGCGGCCTGTTGCGCGCCTTCTGCGCGTAAAATTTCGGACTGTCTTAAACCTTCGGCTTCCAGAATCGATGCGCGTTTTAAACGCTCGGCTTTCATTTGTCTGCCCATGGCTTCGACCAAATCTTTAGGCGGTGCAATGTCTTTGATTTCGATTCGGGTGACTTTGATGCCCCACGGCGTAGTGGCGTCATCGACAACGGACAGCAGCTTTGCATTGATGTCATCCCGGCGGGACAGTAATTCATCCAGATCCATCGAGCCCATGACCGTACGAATATTGGTCATCACCAAATTCAGAATGGCCCAATCCAGTTGGCGGACTTCATAAGCGGCTTTGGCAGCATCCATTACCTGGTAAAAAACCACGCCATCTACGGTGACCATCGCGTTATCTTTGGTAATAACTTCCTGTGACGGCACATCCATCACCTGCTCCATCATTATCATCTTGTTGCCGATACGATCGATAATCGGCACGATAATGTTCAAGCCGGGCGTCAGTGTATTGGTGTATTTGCCAAAACGCTCGACCGTGTATTCCATGCCCTGGGGAACCGACTTGATACTCATAAACACCATCAAGACAGCGAAAATTAACAATGCTAAAACAAAACCACCCATAGAACCTCCTGATTTTTGTATGAAAAAACTCTATAGAGGCGAGTTTTTTCGACGCGGAATGTGTCAATAAACGGTTTATAAATCTTGTTTTATTAGCCGACTGAAAAAAAGCAATGCTAACAATTAAAGTAAAACCGTTAAAATAACGTCGCGGCGTATTGCAAACAACCGCATAACTAATAATAATATAAATCTGTCTAAATGTAAGTCAACGAGTAATTATAATGCTGATAAACGCCGCTTTTCACATTGGGATCTGGGCCCTGGTTTTTTTTATTGTCGGAATGATTAAGCCCAAATGGCCTTTATTCTTTTTGAAAAAACCGGACAGATTTAAGATTCTGATTATATCGACCGTCCTGTTTATGGTTTCCGCTACGCTTTATGGTGAAGGCAATCGGCAAGCCAAACTGGAACAGGCTCCTAAACCCGCTGCTGCTGAAAGCTTCGATCCGGCTTCCGCTCCTGTACCTATGCCGGCACCTGTGAGCAAACCAGAATCTCCAAAAATTTAACGCATCCACCCAACTCACTGCCATTAAGTTAAGGATTTAATCTATCGTGGGCGCGAATTTATTCGCGCCCACGGTATTCAACCGTAACTATTTTCGGCTTAAGTTAATGACGGTGATCCACTCAGCTGGAGATATCCCGGGCCTCTTACCGTGATAAAAATTTCAGGAACGATGGCTTGGTAATTTTATGTAAAGCGCTTGCCGCACAGGCCTTGGGTTTGACGGTTACCATAACGTTGGCCTGGATGTCGCCTGCGTTGTTTCACGGCGCATGGCGTTTGGCACTGATACAAGGCGCTGCGGCTGCGTTGTGGTCAACCGTTTTGTGCCAGCGGTACTGGTGGGTTCTCATCCATTTGCTGTTTCTGCCCATGGTAATCGCGATGTTCACCTTGCAGCTGTCTTCCTGGTTGTATCTGTCGATTATGCTGCTGCTGGCGCTGGTGTTCTGGGGTACGGTTAAGGGCGATGTACCGTTGTTCCTATCCTCTAGCGCGGTAGCTGATGCGGTAGCGACCATTATCGAACAGGAAAACGCCCATGCGTTTGCTGACCTCGGCGCCGGAGTCGGCTCGGTGGCAGTGCCGCTGGCGCAACGTCGAGCCGTTAGGGTCGATGCGTGGGAACGCGCGCCGCTACCGTGGCTGATTACCGCTAGTCGCTGCCGCAAACTGCCGAATACGAACGTAAAACGCGCCAGTTTATGGGGATGCAATCTTTCTGGTTATGATGTGGTGTTTGCGTTTCTTTCCCCGGCGGTCATGGCGGAGCTTGGTGAAAAGGTCGGAGCTGAAATGCGCCCCGGAAGCTTATTCATCTCTTCATCCTTCCCGATTCCGGGCTGGAAGCCGGAATCGATAGTACAGATCGAAGATCGACACCGCACAAAACTTTTTTGTTACCGGGTATAGTTTTTTAGACGTTCAGAGACGTCCACCAAAATCAGCTGCGCACATGCCAATCCCTCAAACTCCGGCAATAAAGCCCACTGCCTCGATACCTGCAATGGCGCAACGTTCGTCCTGATCGGAACTGTCGCCGCTAATACCCACAGCGCCGATGACATTGTTTTTGGTATCACGAATCAAAACACCGCCCGGAACCGGCATTAAGTTTCCACCCGTTATGCCGATCAAGGCGTTCATGAAATCGGGCCGTTTTTCCGCGACGCTGGCCAGACTTCGCGATGATATGCCCATGCTGACCGCACCCCAGGCTTTTGCGGTGGCAATTTGCTGTCTGATCATGGTCGCGCCGTCTTCCCGCTGCATGGCTTTTAAATGCCCGGCTTCATCCAGAACCACCACGGTAAGCGGCGCCATGTTTAATTTACGGGCCTTGTTGGTTGCGGCATTGATAATGATATTGGCTTTTTCAAGTGTTAGTGATTTCATCTATCGTTCTCTTCCTGTTGAAGTCGTTGTTATTTTAATAGCGGCAGCAGCTGCGGCCATACTTTATCTGCAATAGCAGGCTGCCCTTGGGCATTGGGATGCAGTCCGTCCGCTTGCATCATGTCCTTAGTCAATGCAACATCCTCCATGACAAAAGGCACATACGGAACGCCCAGTTCTGTGGCTAACTGCGGGTAAATAGTGTAAAAAAGATCGGTATAGCGTTTACCGTAATTGGGCGGAATTCTCATGCTCAGCAACAACACCTTTGCACCGACAAGCTGTACGCGATGGGCAATTTCGGCAAGATTGCTTTTTATCAATTTCGGCGGCAAACCGCGCAAGCCGTCATTGGCACCCAGTTCAATGATGACGATATCCGGCTTATGCAGGGTCAAGATCCGGTCTATCCGCGCTAAGCCGCCGGCCGTCGTATCGCCGCTAATGCTTTCATTATGGATAGTATAGCCTGCAGCTTTTTCGGCCAATTTTTTCTGTAATAATGCCACCCAGCCTTGTGCCACTTCAATTCCGTAACCGGCACTGATACTATCACCTAATACAACAATGGATTTGGCCGTAGCGGTCATCGACATTAATGAAACAATCACGGCAAATAAAAAACGGGTCATTATGCAAACTCAATCATTAAATAACATTAACAGCACCTGCTCCCGGCAGGATTGCGGCATACACGCCGTCCCTGGCGATATAGTAACGGAAAAGCTCAGTAAATCGGTTATTACCTCCGATGGAATATTGCATATCTTGTCATCCATAGATTTGATAATCAAATCCGGTGAGAGTATTGCGATCGTCGGCGAGTCGGGTTCAGGCAAATCCACCTTAATCAGCCTGCTGGCCGGATTAGACACGCCAACTTCCGGATCTATCAGTTTGAACGGAAAATTATTAACCGAGATGAACGAAGACGGTAGAGCGGCGATGCGCAATCAGCTGATAGGCTTTGTATTCCAGTCTTTTCAATTGTTGCAAGGACTGACCGCACTGGAAAACGTGATGCTGCCTTTGGAATTAAGCGGTGATAAAAACGCCAAAGCCTCGGCTACTGCATTATTGGATAGAGTCGGCTTGTCGCATCGTTTATCGCATATACCACAGAAACTTTCCGGTGGCGAGCAACAGCGTGTCGCATTGGCCAGAGCCTTTGTGACCAGGCCCGCGATTTTATTTGCCGATGAGCCGACCGGCAACCTTGACAGCAAAACCGGTGCTTATATTATTGATTTGTTGTTCGAGCTTAATCAAGAAAACAACACCACGTTAATTCTGGTGACGCATGATCAGACTTTGGCTGCACGTTGCCAACGCATTATTAAACTGGATGCAGGACGCATAGTGACACTTACGTCCAATGAAAAAGCATAGTCCACGAAAAACACGAAAAGCACGAAAACGTTATATGGAGTAACCCGCTCGATGGCTGCTTTCGGATAGCAACTGAAGTTGATTAGCAAATCCAGATGGTGTTAATTTTTTTCGTGTCTTTCGTGCTTTTCGTGGACATTGATTAACACTAGTAACTAATTTTTATGGGCAAACTTATGACACGTTTTAATTTGGCATTGCGGCTGTTATGGCGCGACAGCCGTTCCGGCGAATTAACCATACTGTTACTGGCTTTGATTATTGCGGTCACCAGTTCAGCGGCCATATCGCTGTTTGCAGATCGCCTGCAGCGCACCATGACGACTCAGGCCGCAGAGTTTTTGGCGGCGGATTTGGTAATTGCAAGCCCGACCGAGATTCCAGTCGAATGGCTGGCCAAGGCAACGCAACTCAATCTGGAACAGGCGCAAACGGTTGAATTTTCCAGCGTGTTGATTGAGCATGACGAACTATTGCTGGCGGGTATTAAATCGGTCAGTGCGGCTTACCCTTTGCGCGGTTTTTTAAAAACCACGGTAGCGGATTATCTGACCGAAACCGTCGAGCACATCGGTCCGAAACCTGGAACTGCCTGGGTTGAAAAACGCATTTTGTCGGCGCTTAAACTCAACTTGGGCGATGCCTTACAGGTCGGGGAAAAACATCTCACCGTCAGCCACATCATCACTTACGAACCCGACAAACGCGGCGATTTTTACAGCTTCTCCCCGCGCGTGATGATGAATGCAGACGATTTGCCAGCGACCGGCATAGTGCAGCCGGGCAGTCGTGTACGTTATTTCTTTCAATTCAGCGGCGACAGCAAAGCGTTAACCCAATTCAATCGCTGGATCAAACCGCAATTGAATCCTTCCCAGCGCATCATGGATATACATGATGACCGCCCGGAGCTGGGTTCGGCGCTGGAACGTGCGGAACGGTATCTGGGCTTATCCAGCATTATCGTCATTCTGATTTCCGGCGTGGCGATTGCGATGGCGACGCGCCGCTATACCGAACGGCACTTTAATGCTACCGCCATATTGCGTTGTCTCGGCTGTAAACAGCGCGAAATACTCTGGCTTTATGGCAGTCAGTTTGTCGTTTTGGGTTTATTAGCCAGCGGCATCGGTTGCCTGTTGGGCTGGTTTGCGCAGGAAGCGCTGTTTCATTTATTAAGATCGCTATTGCCTCAGCAAGTCGCCAATCCAGGTTTATTGGCGATTTCATTCGGATTCATCATCGGCATGGCAATTTTGTTGGGTTTTGCGCTGCCGCCGTTATTGCGCCTTAAAAAAGTCTCGCCGTTACGGGTGTTGCGCCGCGAACTGGAACCTTTACCCAGCAGCGCATGGCTGATCTACGGCTTGGCAATCGGCATTATCGGCGTATTAATCTGGCGCTATACCGATGATCTTAAAATGACGGCCACTATTCTCGGTGTCGGCTTGGGCGCCATGCTGCTGCTCGGCTTGCCGGTTTACGGCCTGCTGAGGGTAAGCCGTAAACTGCTGCCGCACATGAGCCTGACCTGGCGTTTCGGCCTGCAAGGCTTGTTAAGAAACAGTCGCGCCAGCGTCAGCCAAATACTGGCTTTCAGCATTACGCTGGTGGCTATGGTGCTCAGTTTTACCGTGCGCAGCGACTTAATCGATAACTGGCAAAAACAGTTACCCGATAATGCGCCCAATCATTTCGCGCTGAATATTTTTCCCGACCAACAATCCGCTTTTCAACAAGAACTGCAACAGCAACACATCAACGGCAGCCGGTTTTATCCTGTGGTCAGAGGCCGTCTGGTAGAAATCAACAACACGCCGGTGCAACAAGTGGTCAGTAAGGATACGCAGGGCGAAAGCGCCACGCATCGCGAATTAAGTCTTACCTGGACTCAAAACTTGCCTGAAGATAATAAAATCATCTCCGGGAACTGGTGGCAGGATGACCAAAGCGGGTTGGTTTCCATAGAACAAAAGCTGGCCAAAAGCCTGAATATCAAGCTGGGCGATCATTTGACCTTTACCGTCGGCAGTGAGCGGATTAAAGCGACGGTATCCAGCATCCGCGAGCTTCGTTGGGATACGATGAAACCGAACTTTTATATGATCTTCTCACCCGGCACTCTGGATGCCTATCCCAGCACTTTTATCACCAGTTTTTATTTGCCTGAGGCGCAAAAAAACTTCTTGAACACGCTGGTAAAAACATATCCCAGCACCACCATTCTGGAAGTCGATTTAATTTTGCAGCAATTTAGAACCATTCTGACCCAACTGACCCAAGCCATAAGCTACCTGCTTTACTTCGCGTTAATGGCGGGATTTACGGTATTGTTCGCCGCCGTTTATTCCACGTTGGATAACCGGATTTATGAAGGTGCCTTAATGAGAACGCTGGGTGCTAATCGCTCCTTTTTAAGAAAAACGCACATCATCGAGTTTGGCCTGCTCGGACTGATTTCCGGCCTGTTAGCGGTAATCATTGCAGAAGCCATCCTCTATGCCTTATATACACAGGTCATGCATTTGGATTACAGTGTCAATGTTTACTTGTGGGGACTTATTCCATTAATCGGCGCTTTATTTGTTGGTCTGGCCGGATGTTGGGGGGTGAAAGAGGTGGTTAATAAATCTCCACTACAAGTCTTAAGAGAACTATAATAATGTTAAATTCAGAAGTGGTTTCTGTTCATTTTTTATTCATAAATATTGAACTACCATTGCAGCAAATCTCACTACTAAAGGAAAAATTGATATGAAAAAATTAACAACCAGCATCGTTTTGATAGGCAGCACATTAATTTCAGGTTGCTACAGCTACGGAGGATGGACGCCCACAGTCGATTCCTCTAATGATCGTAATGCCTATCGTATTAATCAGGATATGGCTGAATGTAAAGAGCTTGCTAGTCATGCTTCCGGTGGCACTGCAAAAGAAACCGCTATCGGTGCGGGAGTCGGCGGTTTAATTGGAGCGGCTGGAGGTGCAATTGTTGGCGCGTTCACTGGAAATCCGGGCACGGGCGCAGCCATAGGCGCTGCGGCGGGTGGTTTTGGTGGCGGTGCAGCCAAGGGTCTTAGTTCGGAAGATAAATTCAAGAATGCTTATAACAACTGCATGAGCGGCCGCGGACACAACGTTGTCAGATAATTTGATTAACATTCAAAATCTGCAACACTGCAACACAGGGACGTGTTTGCTTAGGTTGTATAAAGGGTGGCAGAGCCGCACTATCAACGTGTATGAAAATCTCGTAGCCCGCATGTAGCGTAGCGGAATACCGGCGATCGGCGCCACAAAGCCCTGGATTTCGCAAGCTCCATTCAGGCTACTTGCTGTTTTGATTCGTCCTTTAGCTTGGTCGCTTAAGTTGGTCTCTAGCAAACCTCAATAAAAAATCCGCTAAATAAGCCGCACTGTTTGAACTATAAACGTTGTGGGCTTCATAGATCGTCAACAACCTTGCTTGCAGCCCAGCCGCGGTGCGACTGAATGTCAGCGCGGATACTTTGGCTTCGTTATGCGCATAGCCTCGAAAATCGGTTTGATTGAGCAAATAAAACCCCGACGCTAATGCCTGAGCGGAAAACTTTGCTGCCGCATGGGCGGGAAGCAACAGGTAAAACAAACCCTGCGGGACTAATAAACTTCCTGCAACGCTGATCAAATCGGCAAAGGGCAGTTGGTCGGTATGCCGGGCGGTATTTCTAAGGGTATCGGCGGCCTTGAGATGATTTTTGAAAAATGGCGGATTGCTGATGACGAGGTCGTATTGCCGGTTGGCGGTTAACGCAAAGCCTTGAATATCCTGATGCACAAGCTCAAGTCGTTCGGCCCACGGGCTGTTGTTGAAGTTAATATCGGCTTCTTGATAAGCTTCTTGTGTCAACTCTACGGCAGTCACTTTTGCCGCGCCCAGCTGGGCGGCCATTAGTGTAAGCACGCCGGTTCCTGCGCCGATGTCCAGCACTCGGTCGCCCTGTTTGACCGGAGCCATAGCGCCGAATAAAACGGCATCGGTGCATATTTTCATGCCGGAGCGTTTTTGTAACACTGAAAACTGCTGAAAGTGGAAGGTCGACATGGTTTGGTTGAGGTTAATATTGGGACTATATTGCATACTGGCATGGTTTGCGTTGTTCAGAAGAATAACGCTTTCGATGCGCTAACTTTAGCACATTCCGGTGTTTTATAGAGGGAGGGCAGAGCCTCCAATGTGCTTCCGAGTTTGCGCCAGTGTGGTTTTACCGACACAGAAAATATCTTCTGTCAGCAGATGGCCTTAAGGCCAGCAGACAACAAAGTGGAAGTCGAACCTGATCAGGTTTGCCGAGTATGACCTGATTGGCTGAATCTAATAGCCGATGAATTGCATTTTGCATCGTGAGTGATAGGATGCTATAGGTTATTAAATGAAAATCGGCTTTATTATAAAGCAAGATTCAAACGCCACTAAGGCCGGACAAAAAGAGGACGCTGTTATGAAAGAATATGAAGCAGTACGCCATAGTCTAATCGACATGCTGGAAGATCTTGATGATAGACTGGCTAAAATTACGCATGATATTAAAGAGCCATTAGATAAAGACTTTGAAGAGCAGGCGACTCAAGCGGAAAATGATGAAGTTTTGGATGGCTTGGGCAATGCCGCCAGAACGGAAATAGAACTGGTCAAGCAGGCTATCGCCAGAATAGATAAGGGCCAGTACGGATTGTGCCAGGTTTGCGCTCAACCGATCAGTAAGGAGCGATTAAAAGCCATACCTTATTCCAGTCTGTGTATGAAATGTGCCAGCAGCCAAAGTGGGTTGCTGGGGAATAAAAGCTGACTTTCTTGAATACCTGAAAAATATAACAGCGACCGGCCCGGGCCGGTCGCTGTTATATTTTTCAGGATAAAAACTAAGGTTCCAATGTCATTTTTTCAAATCTTTTTGGTTAAATAGCTTCTCCCACTTATAATTCGTCAAAACGTCCAAGTTTTTTATTATTTCCCCTATTCCACTATAACCAGAGACCTGTTTAACAATGAAAATGAAAATTGCTTTATTTTTAGGATTGTTGCTCATTACTAATGTGAGCTTTGCTGATTTAAAGATTGGTTTTGTCAATATACCTGCCGTTCTTGAAAAAGCCCCCCAAGCTGAAAAAGCTAAAAAACGTTTGGAACAAGAATTTTCACCGCGCGATAAACAGTTAGTTGCCCAGCAAAAAGAAATTCAAAGCATGGATGATAGAATGGCCAAAGATTCGGCCGTAATGGGTGCGTCAGCGCGAACAAATATGGAAAGAGATATTCTCAACAAGAAAAGGGATGCAAAAAGAGCCCAACAAGAATTTAGCGAAGATTTTAATGTTCGTCGTAATGAAGAATTGGGTAAATTGCAAAATCGTATTGTTGAAGTTATTCGCGGCATAGCCAAAGATCAAAGCTATGATTTGTTACTTACCGATGGCGTTATTTATGCCAGCGATCAAATTGATGTTACGGCTCAAGTTCAACAAAAATTAGCTGCCCTGCCAAATTAATTGATCTACCGGCAGTCTTTACGACTGTCGGCTCAACAAGTTCTATCGTAAAGGCGACCGACTGGTTGCCTTTACGATACGGATGTCATCATGTGTTTTTGATTTCCCCCCATTTTCCTCTTTATCGTCAAACAGAGCTGCGTAGATTAAGTTGCGGTATTTCCGGCAACCCGGCCCAGATTTGTCTTGTGAATTTGTATGTCCTGAAAGCGCTACAAATATCGGAAACTGGCATCTGTTTTTAATCCTCCGTTGATCGGTTTAAGGGAGTACACGATGCTTGATGGAGCTTATGACTTGATTTCAGAAGTCGTTGCCGACTAATCGGGGTTATAGGCGAGTCTATTGGCGCTTATTGCAATGAGGGTTTTTTAAACTTCACAACCTTGTTCAAAGGACTCAGATTGATTTCATCAACGACTATCTGTGCTCGCGAATTAAGCACATAGGATACCGCCTCGGCGACATCTTCAGGCGCTATAAAATGGCTATCCTCGTCGCCCGGTTCAAAAGACAGTTGTTCAAAAAATGCCGTTTTGACCATGCCGGGATTAATCAGACAAACCCGCACCTTGCTTTTGCCGCATTCTTCGCGCAAGGCCTGGGTAAAGCCGCGTAGCGCAAACTTGCTGGCGCAATACATCGTCCCTTTGCGGCTGCCTTTTAAGGCGGCTTCCGAGCCGATAAAAATCAAATCGCTGTGATCTTTACGTTTTAAAGCAGGCAGTAAGGCCTTAACCAAAAAGGCCTGACTGGTAAAGTTCAGCATCATCAGGTCTTCAATCTGGGCGTATGAAAACTCCTCTATCGAGCCGAACTGTCCCCGTCCTGCACAAAAAACCACCGTATCGATTTCGGGAAAGGCTTGTTCCAGTTCGCGGATTGTTTGCGGTATGGCGTTTAACCGGCTTAAATCCAGTTGCACGGGAGTGAAGTTATCCATCTGCCGGATAAACTTGGCGCTATCGCGGGACACGCCGAGCACCCGATGCCCCTGTTGCAATAAATTCCTGGCGATGGCTCGGCCTATGCCGGAACTGGCCCCGGTCACCAGAATGGTGCGTTTTATAGTGTGCATGGAAAAAATTTGTCGGTTGGTATGTAAGTTAAGAGTTGTTCGCTGCAGTAGTGCATCATCTCCTGCTCCAGTTCTTGTTTATACGAAACCATCCCTTGCTGACTCACCAAGGGACCTGCAAAAAGCTTGGCTTCGGGATAAAGTTTATGCACTTTTTTAAAGAAGTTCTCCGGCAGTCTGAACACGCCAAGACTGACCGAATGCAGCAGGTTTACATCGATACGGGAAAAAACTTGCTCGAATAGCTGCCGGTACTGCTGTTGGTAGCCGGATTGATAAAGCAACGGGTCGAAGCGCAGTCCGATTTGCCAGCCCTGTTGCTGCAATTTGACCAATGCATCCAGACGCCGCTGTACCGATGGCGCTTTGTCCTCGACTTTTGCGGCTATTTCATCCGGGGACAGACTGAACGCCACGATACATCGTGGCAAGGGTTCGCGGTTTAACAGGCTTCTGACCTGGGTGCTTTTGGTTCTTAGTTCCAGCCAGGCATTGGGTAGCGTCGCAAAAAACGGCAAAAACTGTTCGGCAAACCGGGTGACCGGCTCCAAAGCCAGACTGTCGCAATCGTAGCCGGAAAAAAAATGCAGGTTTTCGTCCGGTGATTCGGCACAGAGTTGGCGGATGTCTTGTTGGAAATCCTCGTAATTGACAAACAGCAGGTAATTGGCCGACTGATACATGCCCTGCAAAAAACAGTAACGGCAATCGTACAGGCAGTTGAGCATGTGCGAGAAATAATAATTTCTTGTCGCCCCGATGCCGTAACCCGAAGGCGCAGGCAGCGCAAAGTTTTTATATTTTTCCGCCAATATCAAGGCGGGCTGTTGCTTTTGCAGGCGAAAGTTTTGCGCTTTGGGGTTAAACACTTCGCCGTAACGGCCACAGGTTATTTTTCTGGCTTGGGGAAATCGCGCCACAATATCGAGAACACGTGGGTGCTGCAAGATAGCTTGTTCTATATAAATGGTTTCAATCATAAGTTCTGTTTATCGTTTGGTACGGCTAATGTAGCACAGCTTGCCAGATCAAAAGCCTTGTGATTTATTATGCCGACCTCATATAGGGTAAAATACTTTCAACTCAACTAACACATTAACCAGCATGAAAATACATAAAATAGGATTTATCGGTGGCGGTAATATGGCATCCAGTCTGATTAGCGGATTGATTGCCAGCGGCCATACACCGGAGCAGATTTGGGTGTCGGATATTAACCCGGACACGCTGACTGACCTGGGCAAACAACTACACATTAATACCTCGGTAAACAATGACGATATCATCAATGCGGTTGATGTCGTGGTTCTGGCGGTTAAACCGCAGACACTGAGCGCCGTGGCGCAAAGCGCTGCTGCGCTGATTCAGCAAAAAAAATCGCTGGTGGTGTCTATCGCCGCCGGTATAAACCAGAACAGTTTAAGCCGCTGGTTAGGCGCTGATACCGCGATAGTGCGTTGCATGCCCAACACCCCGGCACTGGTATTGACCGGCGCTACCGCCTTGCATGCCAACGACAAAGTGACGGCTGAACAACGCGATCTGGCGGAAAACATCTTACGTTCGGTCGGCATTGCGTTGTGGGTCGACGATGAAGCCGAGTTGGACGCGGTGACCGCCGTTTCCGGCAGCGGCCCCGCCTATTATTTTCTGCTGATGGAAGCCATGGAAAAAGCGGCATTGGAATTGGGTTTGACCCAAGAAACCGCGCGTTTACTGGTACAACAGACGGCATTGGGCGCGGCCAAAATAGCGCTGGAATCGGCCGAATCGCCGGAAAAGTTACGCAAGCGCGTCACCTCTCCCGGCGGGACGACACAGCGGGCTATAGAAACTTTTGAGCAAGGCGGTTTTACCGAGCTGGTGTCAAAAGCCTTACACGCGGCACGAGACCGCTCTATTGAAATGTCTAAACAAATGGAGAGCTTCTAATGGGTTCAAGTTACGTGACCGACCCGACTATTTTTATTATCGACTCGCTGTTTTCGCTGTACATTCTGGCGGTGCTGCTGCGTTTCTTATTGCAATGGTGCGGCGCCGATTTTTATAACCCTATCTCCCAGTTTCTGGTTAAAGTGACGCACCCGCCGTTAAAACTGCTGCGCCGCTTTGTGCCGTCTATCGGAAAAATAGATACGTCCTCGCTGGTTCTGGTACTCAGCCTGCAAATGCTGGCCGATTTTTCCATCTTGCTGCTGAAAGGCGTCGCTATCAGTATCGGCGCGTTGACGATTTTATCGTTGACCCAGCTGGTTTCGTTGCTGATCAATATCTTCATCTATGCGGTATTTGCCAGAGCCATCCTCAGCTGGATCAATCCCGGCTCGTTTAATGCCGCATCGTCTATCTTGCACAGTCTGACCGAGCCTGTGCTTGATCTTTGCCGCAAATTCATTCCCGATCTGGGCGGCATAGACTTGTCGCCTTTAGCCGCGTTAATGCTATTGCAACTGGCAAAAATGGTCGTGCTGCCGCCGCTGCATCAATTAGCCAATCTGATCGGCTGAACGGGTACCATTGGGAACATGGCGTTTTGACGCTGAAACTCCATGTTCAACCCAAGAAAACGCATCGCCATGAGTTTGCCAAAAAAGCTCCCATACCTGTCTGATGCGCTGCAATTCGATCTTTCCTTGTTACGATTGCGCTTTAAAGACTAAAAAACGGCCATGATGAAGCCAAGGTTTTTTGTCTTGCACCTTTTGCCTTTCGCCTGCTCTTCCAGTATCTTTACCCTATAATTTATTTTTCTTGGAAAAAACCACACATCAGCCATGCAAACACGCACTTTTTCAGTCAGTATTTTTCTGGTTTGTTTCCTTTTTTTATGTGGTAGCCAGTCGGCACTTGCCAAAAAAATGTACAAGTGGGTAAACGAAAATGGCGAAACCATTTTCTCCGACAAGGTTCCGCCGGAACAGTCTCAATATCGGCGAGAATCGCTAAACAAAAAAGGCCAGTCTATTGGTGTTATCGAACAGGCAAAAACCAAGGAACAGCAGGCGATGGATAATCGGCTAACCGACCTGAAAAAAGCCCAGGAAAAAATCATCGCCCAGCAACAAGCTAATGACAAAGTGCTGCTCAGCACCTTTCGTAATGTGAAGGACATGGAAGAGAGCCTTTACGCAACCATGCAGTCTCTGGATGCCCAACGGAACGTGGCTCAGGGCAATTTAAAACGGGTAGAAAATCAACTGGGAATACAGCAAAAGAAAGCCGCAGAACTCGAGCGTAACGGCAAAAAAATGACAAAAGATTTGCAGAGCGGCATCAAGCAAACAGAAGCACAGATACAAGTCGCTTATGCTGAAATAAACAAACAGATCGAAAAAAAGAATCAGGTTAAAGCCGAATTTGAAGTCGACATCGAACGTTTTACATTTTTAACCCGGGATAATAATAAAGACCCATCTAAAGAGTCTGATAAGATTGCAGAAAATAAAGTTTCCGATCAAATTGGTTTATATACCTGCGAGACAGATGAACTTTGTGTCAAGGCCTGGGCTAGCGCGCATGAATTCATCAAAGTTCATGCCACAACACCGATTGACACCGATACCGACAAATTGATTCTGGGCAGGGAACCTACAATTGACAGCGATCTGAGCTTGGCGATCTCAAGAATAGAAGATGAAAACAAAAAGCGGCAACTTTTCCTCGACATCCGCTGCCGGGAATCGTCGTTAGGCACTGAACTCTGCGCCAGCCAGAAAGTGCGGGATATAAGGTCGGCGTTCAGGCCGTTTATTGAAGCTGCGGTGGGTAAGTAACGGGTGTTAGCACACGTATAATTCACCACGAACGATTGCATGGATGCAGGAGCAGTTGCCGAGACACGAAGAGCGCGAAGATTTATAGACAGTGGAAGCGGACAATTCTTTTGCTTTATGTCCTCGGAAGACACCGAAACACGTGGTGGGCAGAAAAGCATTGCCCACTCTTTTGGCTATAATCATTCACAATGGGAACAATTATGTTGAACTATCAAGCCACTGAAAATATTGTAAATTTAACCTTTTCTAAAGAATATTTAAATTCTCGGGAACTATTGCGACTTATCGAAATATTGCGCATTAAAGAATTGCTCTCGAAAAGTCAAATGACCACAGACGATGCTATGGCCCTTGATGAAGAATTAAAAGAAAAGTGGTGGCATGAAAACCAAGGCCGTTTTTTAGCAAAAATTCAATGAAACCGGTTATTGTCGATACCAATATCGTATTTTTGGCATTAGGGCCGTAGGATGTGCTGAGGTACGAAGCGCATCGCTCGCGTGATGAATGTTGGTATTGATGCGCTTCACTGCGTTCAGCACATCCTACTGCATCCATATAGTCGTTCGTGATAAATCTTCTTAAAAAATCACCCATTCAGCAACAAAGTCCCAACCCCCTGATCGGTAAACAGCTCCAGCAGCACCGCATGGTCGACGCGACCGTCAATAATATGCACGCTGGTCACACCGCCTTTTATCGCATCTGTTGCGCAGCGGGTTTTGGGGATCATGCCGCCGGAAATGGTGCCGTCGGCAATCAGTTCCTCGGTCTTTTTGATCGATAAGCCGGTCAGCAGCGTTCCCTGTTTATCCAGGATGCCCGGTATATTGGTCAGTAAAATCAGTTTCTCGGCCTTTAATTGCTCGGCAATTTTTCCGGCAACCAGATCGGCATTGATGTTATACGAATGTCCGTCATCGCCGACCCCGATCGGGGCGATAACCGGAATAAAATCACTGCTGCCGAGCATATCGAGTACCGCCGGATCTATGCTGCTCACTTCACCGACATGGCCGAGATCGATAATTTCCGGGGCCAGCACTCCAGGCAATACCTCGCGAGGGCTAAGATGCAGTTTTTTGGCGCGAATAAAATTGCCGTCTTTGCCGGTCAATCCGACTGCTTTGCCGCCGTGCATATTGATTAAATTGACGATCTCCTTGTTGACCAGTCCGCCCAGCACCATCTCAACCACGTCCATGGTTTCGCTGTCGGTGATGCGCATGCCGTCGACAAAGCCTGTGGTTTTACCTAATTTTTCCAGCAACTGACCGATTTGCGGCCCGCCGCCGTGAACCACAATCGGGTTTAAGCCGACCAGTTTCATCAACACGATGTCCCGTGCGAAGCTGTGTTTGAGCTCTTCATCAACCATCGCGTTGCCGCCGAATTTGACCACGATGGTTTTGCCTTTAAAGCGCTGGATATAGGGCAGAGCCTCAATCAGCACATCGGCGATCTGGTGAGCGGTTCTTTTTTGCATCATGTTTGTGGATTTCCGTTATTAATTGATTTTATGTATTTTCCACGAAAAACACGAAAAGCACGAAAATGTCTAAAAGGGATTATCGTTATTGTCCCCACGCTCTGGCTTCGTGGTGAGTCCCATTCGACAAGCTCATGACAGGCCTCGACAAGCTTAGGGCGAACGGAACAAGTCTTACTTAACAGCTGTAACGTTAGCCGTCGGGAAAACTATGTAATATTTTCGTGTCTTTCGTGCTTTTCGTGGACGAATATCTTCTCATTCTACAAGCGATGAATGATTTTGCCTGCCTGCAAGGTATGGGTTACCCTGCCTTTCAGGGTTTGCCCCCAAAACGGCGTGTTGGCGCCCTGACTTTTCCAGTTTTCCGTATTAACCTGCCACTCAAGTTCTGGATCGAAAATACACACATCGGCTGAGAAACCCGGCGTTAATGCACCGCTGTTTAAGCGCAGCACCCGCGCCGGATTTGCGCTTAAGCAGGCGATGCCCTGTTCCAGCGTTATCGCGTGTCGTGTGACCAGCTTGAGCATTAACGGCAACAGGGTTTCCAGCGACGACATCCCTGGTTCCGTCTCCGGAAATGCGCCCAGCTTGGCGTCCAGATCATGCGGCTGATGGTCGGAACAGATGCTGTTAATCGTGCCTCCGGCTAGGCCTTGTCTCAAATACTGCCTATCTTCTTCGGTCCGTAATGGCGGCAACACGTGATAAGCGCTGTCAAAAGGCTGCATGTCGTTTTCGGTCAGATGCAGCTGATGAATCGCGACATCGGCGCTGACCTTTAAGCCATATTTTTTGGCTTGATGGATTTTAATCACCGAACGCTTGCAGCTTAACTGGCCAAAATGCACCCGGCAGCCGGTCAGCTCGGCCAGTTCCAGGCATTGCGCCAGGGCTATGGTTTCGGCTGCCTCCGGAATGCTGGGCAAGCCGTAGCGGGTCGCGACTGCGCCTTCATGCGCGCAACCGTTATTGCCCAACCAAAAATCATTAGGCCGGAACATCATCAACAAATCATGACTGGCCGCATATTCCATGGCTCGTCTTAAGATCAACAGGTTTTTCACAGGTTGATTGGCATTACCGACAGCAATGCAGCCTGCCTGTTTAAGCGATAGCATCGAGCTGAGTTCGGTGCCGTCCAGTTTCTGGGTGAGGGCACCGACCGCGTAAACTTTAGGGTAGGCGGCTTTTTCCGCCAGCTCCTTGATCAGTTCGACCACGGCGGTGGTATCGATAACCGGTACGGTGTCCGGCTGCAGGCACATTGTGGTGACTCCGGCGGCGGCGGCGGCACGCACTTCGCTTTTAAAGGTCGCTTTGCGGCTGTGTCCCATATCCCGCAAACGGGTGCTTAAATCGATAAAGCCGGGGCAGACAATTTGATTTTCGGCATTGATAACCGTATCCGGTTTAAATCCGGCCGGTTCGTCAGTCACCGACACAATCTTGCCGCCTTTGATATACACGGAACCGATGCGGCCGATGTCGTTGGCCGGATCGATGATTCTGCCGCGGTCTATGCGAATTTTCATCACGCTACTCCCTTATCGCCAGGGATGGTGTGTATGCCGCTAGCCGATAGGGAATCGGCGTGGCGATCGCCAGGGATGGTGTGTATGCCGCCAGACCTGCCGGGAGCAGGTGCGGTTTGCATCGCCATCGCCATGATCGCCATGCGCACCGCGATGCCGTTGCTGACTTGTTTGAGTATCACCGACTGCGGGCCGTCTGCGACTTTGGAATCAATTTCCACGCCCCGGTTGATAGGACCTGGGTGCATCACGATCGCATCGGGTTTGGCAATTTTAAGTTTCTCTTCGGTGAGTCCGAAACATTTGAAGTATTCGCTTTCGCTGGGCAGTAACGCCGAACTCATGCGTTCTTTCTGCAAGCGCAACATCATCACCACATCAATATCTTTAAGCCCTTGGGTCAAATTATGCGAAACACTGACGCCCAAGCTTTCCACATGCGCCGGCAATAAGGTTTTGGGCGCAATCACCCTGATTTCGGCCGCCCCCAAGGTATTTAAGGCCTGGATCTCCGAGCGCGCAACCCTGGAATGCAGTATATCGCCGATAATGGCGACTCTGAGGCTGGAAAAATCCGGTTTGAGCTGGCGTATCGTAAACATGTCCAGCATCGCCTGAGTCGGGTGCGCGTGTTGCCCGTCGCCAGCATTGATCACGCTGATATGCGGCGCGGTCTGCTGGGCGATAAAATGCGCCGCGCCGCTGATCGCATGACGCACCACAAACATATCGACAAACATGGCTTCCAGGTTGCGGATGGTGTCGAGCAGGCTTTCGCCTTTTGAAGTAGCCGAGGTGGCAATATTCATATTGATCACATCGGCGGACAGGCGCGTGGCTGCCAGCTCGAAAGTTGTGCGGGTGCGGGTGCTGTTTTCGAAAAACAGGTTGACGATGGTTTTGCCGCGCAACAGCGGAACTTTTTTAACCTGATGCTCGGACATGCCGGCGAACGATTCGGCGGTATCGAGAATTTCCGTCAATAAGCTCCTGCTCAGGCCTTCGATGGTCAGAAAGTGTTTAAGCTTGCCTTCCGCATTTAATTGCAGGTTATCCGTCATTGCTTATGCCGCCGCCTCAATGGTTTCCAGATGAACGGCCAAGGGTTCAGGTCCGGTCAGTTTGATCCGCTGATCGGCATTTAAGGTGATCCTCGCGCCGACGCAATCAGGGTTGAGCGGGATTTGTCTGCCGTCGCGCTCTATCAGCACAGCCAACACGATCTGGTTCGGCCTGCCATAATCGAAAATTTCATTCATCGCGGCGCGTATCGTTCTGCCGGTATAAAAAACATCATCGATCAGGATAAGGTCACGACCTTCAATATGAGTCGGCAACTGGCTGGGTTTGACATTGGGATTAACGCCAATTTGCGAAAAATCGTCCCGGTAAAATGAAATGTCCAGCAAACCTAAAGGTTCGCTGATAGCTAAACGGCGGTGCATTTGTTCGGCAATCCACACGCCGCCGGTACGTATGCCTATCATCAACGGATTAACCAGCTGCCTCTGATCGATAATGCGTTTTAGTTCGGCTTCAAGGTGATTTAATAATTCGGGTATTGCTAACACTTAATAGTCCTTTCTTGTCCGGTCATTTAACCAGGTTTGCAAGATAAGCTGGGCGGCGAGTTGATCTTGCACTTCCCAGAGTTTACTGGCGCTGACGCTGACTTCATCAAACAGCAGTTGCTTGGCTTCATAGGTCGACAGGGTTTCGTCCTGCTGGAAAACCGGCAGTTGATAACGCCCTTCCAGCTGCCGACAAAATTTTAACATACGCGGCGTCACCGGGTTGTCGGAGCCGTCGGCCTGCTTTGATATGCCGACCACTAAACCGGCTGGACGCCATTCCTGTATCAGCTTGCCGATGATTTCCCAGTTAGGGTTTTGATTGATCGAGCGTATGGTTTGTAGTGGACTTGCGCTAACTGTGGTCGTTTGACCGACGGCTGTACCTATCTTTTTAGTACCGAAATCGAAACCCAAATAGGTATCGGTGTTGGCTTTGGCTTTGGCTAGTAAGGGGTCTTGCATAGTTTATATCGTCAGGGATGGGGTATATGCCGCAAACCTGCCGGGAGCAGGTGCGGTGTCTGGTTGGTATTCAAAGAAAGATTAGGCTAAAGGGCTCGGGCAATACAACCATCTTAAATCAGCCATGTCCTGCCGGGGCGGTCAATTGATTAATATCAATGCCGATCTGATCGGCTGCTGCGCTCCAGCGCAAGTTAACGGGTGTATCAAATATAACTTGTTTGCCGCAAGGCGTATTAAGCCAGGCATTATCCATGATTTCTTTTTCCAATTGCCCTGCGGCCCAACCGGCATAGCCTAAAGCGACCAGATACTGCTCAGGGCCTTCTCCTGCCGCAATGGCTTCAAGGACATCACGGGACGTTGTCAGGGAAATGGTTTCAGAAACAGCCATGGTCGCATGCCAATCTCCGCCGGAAGTATGCACCACGAAGCCTCGCTCCTGTTGTACCGGGCCGCCTGCGAAAATCGGCATTTCGGCGGCAGTGGGCGACTTGACCTCTATATCCATCTGTTTAAAAATTTCGCCCAGCTTCATGTTCGTCGACCGATTAATGACGATACCTAGGGCACCATCTTCATTATGTTGACACAAATAGGCAACCGTATGAAAAAAATTGGGATCCGCCAGATTGGGCATGGCGATAATAAACTGGTTTGGTAAGTAAGTTGCGTTATTCATGGATCCTAGTATCAAAGTTTATGGTGACTTAAGCAACTGTTTATCGTGAGGTCATGCCTGATTCATCAGAAAATTTCCAGACCCGGGTAATGACCAAAACATCGAGCTCTTTCAGCAAGTCCGCAGGTAACGGTGCAAATGGCGCGCTCATACGAACAATTCTTTTAGCCGCCTCATCCAATGCCGGATTTCCCGAAGACTGGTTGATGCGTATGCTGTAAATACTGCCATCGGCTTTAATGCCGACATCCATGGTTAAGATGCCGGAAAAGTTTTTCTTGGCCGCCACTTCCGGATAATTAAGATTGCCGGTACGCTCCACTTTAGATTCCCAATCCTTCATATATTGGGCGGCCACATATTTATGGGCGCTCACCGAGTCGACAAATTTTATCTTGGTTTGCTCGGCACTTTGCTGGTTTAGCCTGATTTCGGTACCCAATTGCGCAATTTGTTGCTGTAGCAACTCTGGCGACAATGGCGGGCGCTTTTCAGCAGGGCGCTTTGTAGCCGGCTTGCTTGCAGTAACGACCTTTTTTTCTGCCTTTTTCTGGGTGATCAGTTTTTTCGCCGCTTTGGGCTTACTCTGTTCGGGCGCGCTCTTTTTTATCGGCATGGTTTTGTTTTTGCCCGGACTGGGCAGTTGTTGCGGCGGCGGCTTGGTACTTTGTTCGCCCGCAGCCAGCTGATTTTCCTGGGCTAAAGACTTCGCCTTTTCAGGCGCTTTTGGGGTCGGCATATTGACCAGGGTAATATCGATAGCTCGGCTGACTTTTTCCGGCTGCGGCGCGGTGAAATTAATTCCCAGTCCGATAACCACATGAATGACCGCCGCTACAAATAAGGCAATCAATAATGAATCATTAGTAGACAGCTCAGTAGTGGGCTCAAATATTAGCTGATGTGCTCTCATTGTAAGACAGTTTCAATATGATCCATGAGTTGACCGCAAATATTCAAGCCAAACTGGCGATCCAGTTCCTGAACGCAAGTAGGACTGGTCACATTAATTTCGGTCAGCGTATCGCCAATCACATCAATCCCGACAAAAATCAGGCCTTTTTCCCGTAAGGTAGGTCCCACCTGATTGGCAATCCAGCGATCTCGTTCGGTTAATTCGCGGCCTTCGGCCCGCCCGCCCGCCGCCAAATTGCCGCGGGTTTCGCCTTGTGCAGGAATGCGCGCCAGACAGTACGGTATGACCTCGCCATTAACCAGCAATATCCGTTTATCGCCGTCTACAATTTGCGGCAGATACTTTTGCGCCATCACATAGCGACTGTTGTACTCGGTCATGGTTTCCAGAATCACGCTAAGATTGGGATCGTTCTGACGCAAATGGAAAATAGAAGTACCGCCCATGCCATCCAGCGGTTTTAAAATAATTTCGCCTTGTTCCAGCAAAAAGCGCCTGATTCGATCAGGCTCTCTAGCGACCAAAGTTTCTGCGCAACACTGCGGAAACCATGCGGTAAACAGCTTTTCATTGGCATCCCGCAACGACTGCGGTTTGTTAACCACATAAACGCCCATACTTTCCGCTCGTTCCAGCAAGTAGGTGGCATAAATATATTCCTGGTCAAAAGGCGGATCCTTGCGCATCATAATCACGTCCAGCTGATCCAGAGGAATATCCTGCTCGGCCGTAAACTCGTGCCAGCTATTTTCATCTCGCTGAACTTTAAGCGTCCGCGTTCTGGCATAAGCCCTGCCGTTTCTCAGAAACAAATCGTTGAGCTCCATGTAATGCAGCTCCCAGCCTCGCTCCTGTGCTTCAAGCAACATCGCAAAACTGGTGTCTTTTTTTATGTTGATATGGTCTATGGAATCCATGACCATGCCGAGCTTAATGGGCATAATTATTTTCCTGGTAATTGTTTGAGTCGCAAGGCTAAAAGCTAAAAAATTATACGTCTTTTGCTCTTTGCCTTGCGCCTTTTATCTTATTTATTTTATAGATTCTTATTTACCTTGGAAAGAATTTTTGGTATAAAGCTCGGCTAACTTTTGAATTTAGGCACGCATTAGGGGTTAATCATGTCCAGAGTATGTCAAGTAACAGGCAAACGCCCGGTTACAGGTAACAATGTTTCACACGCTAACAACAGAACTAAAAGACGCTTTTGTCCGAATCTGCAACACCACAGATTCTGGGTAGAGAGCGAAAACCGCTGGGTTCGCCTCAGAATTTCCACCAAAGGTATGCGTATCATTGACAAAAATGGCATCGATGCCGTTCTTGCCGACTTGCGTAAATCCGGCTATAATGCTTAAGAGGATAGAAAAATGCGCGATAAAATTAAATTGGTTTCTAGCGAAGGCACCGGGCACTTTTATACTACTACAAAAAACAAACGGACTATGCCGGAAAAAATGGAGATCAAAAAATTTGATCCTGTGGTTCGTAAATACGTTATTTATAAAGAAGCTAAAATCAAATAATCAGTTGATTTAAAAGCTTGTTTCCGGCTTGTGCTCCACGGGCGCAAGCCGCGCGTACCCTGCCCGACGCCAGTGATTTTGACTGTCGGGTTAGGTTGTCGCATTTTTCCCTGCGGGCAAAGCTCACCTGTCCGATCTCACACTTGCTTTAGTTTATCCAGTACCTGGGTTAACTTCTCCACTTGCTTGTGCAATACTCGGCATTGCTTTTCAGCATTTTGTTGATCAAATTCCAGCTTCATGCACTTGTCATTAAGCTGTTGGTTGGTATTTTTCAGCGCTTCATTTTCCACTTTAAGCGTGTTGACTTGATCTTCAAGGATGCTAACAGAGACGTTTGCTGACGACCGCATTGATGCAGGAGCCATTGCCGAATTATCGACAGCTTGTTTTCGATGGCTTTCTTGATCAGAGCTTTCCGGGTCAGCATCAGCAGAAATAGGCGCTTCATTTTCCGGTTCAGGCGCAAGACCTTCCATTCCTCCCCTCAAAATCATGGCTTCAATCTTATGCCTAAGCAGTAAAAATGCGGCCGCCTCACTAATCTTGCCATCTCGGCAAACAACAACGACAAGCTTTTCATGACTTAAGGTTTTAAGCTGTATTCTTAAAGAGAAAAAAGGCGCATTGATACTGCCGTCAAGATGTTGGACGTCATATTCATCCTGTGAACGGACATCCAACAAAACGGCTCCTTTTATTACCATCGACTGCATTTCCGCATAATCAATAAACTTTAAAGAGGGCTCTTTTATTAAAGATACAAATTGATTTTTGTCCAAGCGTAACAAAGTCATATCCGTCGCTGCCGTAATAGTTACGTTTCTAGGCGCGCCGGAAAGCAATGAGTCCTCGCCAAAAGTGTCGCCGTTGGTCAGCTGAGCTAATTTAATCTCTTTGGCATTAGGCGATGGTTTACGCGTTAACAGGCATTGTCCGCTTTTAATCAGATAATAATAATCTCCTGTATCGCCTTGCTTGAGTATGTTTTCACCCTTTTTGTAATGAATGGCTTCCAAGCTCATTAATATTTTTTGTAAATTGGCGGGGGGGAGACGTTGAAAAATAGGCGATTTCAATAACGCCGTCATCCAATCATCTGGATCATCTTTAGTCTCGTCAATGACCATGTAACTGTTGTCCTCTTGGTAAGCAATGGGGGAGGGGTTATTAACAATAGCAGTGTTCAGGCGTAAAAAACGTACCATTCCGTTTGCGACAGCGTCAATTTTTTTTGGGATCTGGTGCGCTAATGCAAACTTGGCGGAATTGCTGCTCGCGGCAATCACTTCGACAACCAACCCGGCTGCCTGAAGTGTAACCTCGCCGCTTATTAGATAAACAAAATGGGGGGTTACATCGCCTTTTTTAAACAAAAAACCGTCCTGGACTTCTTCGACAGTTATTTCAGCGCATAACGCATTAAACTGAGTGCCGGACAAGGTTGCGAGCGGGATTAGCTTGCGAATAATCAGCCCATCTTCAGAATTGACATCTACGCTCATTTGAATATTCTATGCAAGATCACCGTTAAATGACAGTGTTGATTGTTTAAAAAACTACTTTAACACACCTTGTATTAAACATTTTTGCACGTATATTATTGGTTGTGTCTATTTAACAAGTTCTGGAAAATCATGATGAACACTAAATCAGCAAAACAGCTGTTATTGATAATGATAACTTTTCTACCTGTTTATTATTGTACAACTTCTGTTACACAGGCCGACCTGCCGCCCTACATTGAAGGCCAGCCATTGCCGTCTCTGGCGCCTATGCTTGAGCGCAGCATGCCGGCGGTAGTCAATATTTCAACGTCGACCCAGGTTATGGTCAGTGAAAATCCACTGATGCAGGATCCGGTTTTTCGCCAGTTTTTTAATGTTCCCAATCAGCTGCGTCAACAGCAAAAAAACAGCTTGGGTTCCGGCGTCATTATTGACAGCAATCAAGGCTATATTCTGACTAATAACCATGTTATCGATAAAGCCGACAAAATCAGGGTGACCTTGAACGATGGTCGCCAGCTTTCTGCTAAATTAATCGGCACCGATCCTGAAGCGGATGTCGCCATCATTCAGGTTCTTGCCGAAAACTTAACGATGTTGCCTATTGCCGATTCCAGTCAACTGAGAGTCGGTGATTTTGTTGTCGCTATCGGTAATCCGTTCGGCCTGGGGCAAACCGTTACCTCCGGCATAGTCAGCGCTTTGGGTCGTTCCGGCCTCGGCATAGAAGGCTACGAGGATTTCATCCAGACCGATGCATCAATCAACCCCGGCAATTCAGGCGGAGCGCTGGTTAACCTGCGCGGTGAATTTGTCGGCATGAATACCGCAATCCTTGCCCCCAACGGCGGCAATGTCGGCATCGGCTTTGCGATCCCCTCCAATATGGTCATGACCATTAAAGAGTCGCTGGTTAAGCACGGCGAGGTTCGTCGCGGACTGTTAGGCGTTACCACGCAGAATCTGACGCCCGAACTGGTCAAGGCGTTTAATTTAAAAAACAAACATGGCGCCGCTATTAGCCGAATTGAAAGCAATTCACCGGCAGCAAAAGCAGGGCTGGAGCCGGGCGATATTATTGTTGCAGCGAATGGTCGTCCGATTAAAAACAGCCATGATATACGCAATATCGTCGGCCTGATGCAAATTGGCGATAATGTTGAATTGGAGTACTTCCGCGACAACGAGAAAAAACAGGTTACCGCAACGATCGGCAAACAGGAGTTGCCGCGATTGGCCGGAGATAAGCTGCATCGTACCTTACAGGGTACGCTGTTAAGCGCGCCGCTAAAGAGTCAGATCGAAGGCGTTTTAATTGAAAAAGTCGATACGGCGTCCAATGCTTGGCGCGTAGGCTTGCGTCCCGGTGACGTTATCGTCTCGGCAAATCGTTATCGCGTTCGTAATCTTGACGAATTAAAACAGGTCATTGACCCGAACGGCGCACTGCTGATTAATATTCAGCGAGGACAGGAAAGCTTCTTCATTGTGTTAAAGTGATTAGATGAAAGGCGCAAGACAAAAGGCGAAAGGTGCGTAATTTGAACCTTGAATCCTGACCCCTTCGCTTTTTGCCCTTCGCCCTTCGCCTTTAAAAAACATGACTACAGAAGACAGAAAATTCATCCCGTTAAACATTGCGATCCTGGTCGTTTCCGACAGCCGTACCGATGCCGACGATGTCTCCGGAAAAATACTGGCGGAACGTGCAACCGATGCAGGACATCAGGTTACCGAAAAGAAAATAGTCGCTGACGACATTTATCAAATCAGGGCGGCGGTTTCAAACTGGATTGCCGCAGATAAGGTTAATGTCGTGATCGCCACCGGCGGCACCGGCGTCACCGGCAGGGATGGTACGCCTGAGGCGGTTGCGCCGTTGCTGGACAAGGTTCTGGACGGTTTTGGCGAAATCTTCAGGATGCTTTCCTATCAGGACATTAAAACCTCAAGCATTCAGTCCAGGGCCATTGCCGGCGTCGCCAATGCGACCTATATTTTTTGCCTGCCCGGCTCATCGGGAGCCTGCCGCACCGCCTGGGATGCACTGATTAAAGAGCAACTGGATCATCGTACCCGGCCTTGCAATCTGGTGCAGTTGATGCCCAGACTATTGGAAAAGTAGATGAAATTTTTATTGCTCGGTGCGCTAAGCGCCTTAATCGGCGTCGGCATGGGTGCATTCGGCGCTCATGGTTTAAAAACCGTCATCAGTCCGGAGATGCTGGCTGTCTACCAAACCGGCGTGACCTATCAAATGTACCATGCACTAGGTCTGATCGGCATTGCTCTGATCAACCAGCAAGCACCCGATTCCAAATTATTGCACTGGGCCGGTCGCTTGATGTTCAGCGGCATACTGCTATTTTCCGGCAGCTTGTATTTGCTGGCTCTCCTTAATCTTAAATGGCTAGGCATGATCACCCCCATCGGCGGTGTTTGTTTTTTAACAGCCTGGTTACTCATCACAATTTTCGCAGCCAAAAACACCAGGGCTTCCGATCACCACAGCAGGTAACAATAATGCGCGACGCAAATCCCCAAACCATTTATCTGAAAGACTATACCGTACCCGAATACCTGATTCATAGCGTAGCCTTGAATTTTGACCTGGATGATGAAAACACCCGAGTGAGTTCACGACTCACCCTAAGCCGTAACCCAGCCAGTCAGTCCAAAGACACGGCGCTGACCTTATCGGGTGAAAATATGAAGCTCATCCGCATTAATCTGGATGACGGCACAAATCCGTCTGGAGCGGATTTGCATTTACCCGAAGGGCTCTGGGCAGGACAGCCCAGAGTGAATGACTTAAGCAAAGATCAATATCTGCAAACCCAGGATGCGTTAATCATTAACCAGGTTCCGCAGCAGCAACGTTTTGTCTTAACTATCGAAAATAGTATCAACCCGAAAGCCAACACCGCTCTGGAAGGACTGTATCTATCCAGCGGCATGTTGTGCACCCAGTGCGAGGCGGAAGGCTTTAGAAAAATCACTTATTTTCTGGATCGCCCCGATGTAATGACCTTGTTCACCACAACGCTGGTTGGCGACAAAGACCGTTATCCGGTGTTGTTATCCAACGGCAATAAAGTCGCCCAAGGCGAATTGCCGGATAATCGCCACTGGGTAACCTGGGAAGATCCATTCAACAAGCCCTGTTATTTATTTGCGCTGGTTGCCGGGCAACTGGAATGCGTTGAAGACCGCTTTACCACCAAATCCGGTCGCGACATCGACCTGCAAATCTTTGTCGAAAAACACGATGTCGATAAATGCGACCATGCGATACAGTCGCTGAAAAACGCCATGCTTTGGGATGAACAGGTCTATGGCCGCGAATACGATCTGAATTTATACATGATCGTCGCGGTCAGCCACTTCAACATGGGCGCGATGGAAAACAAGGGACTGAACGTATTCAATACCAAATTTGTGCTGGCACGGCCCGATACCGCAACCGACTCCGATTATGAACATATCGAAGGCGTGATCGGTCATGAATATTTCCATAACTGGACCGGCAATCGCATCACCTGCCGGGACTGGTTCCAGCTTAGCCTGAAAGAAGGCTTTACGGTATTCCGCGATCAGGAATTTACCGGCGACCGAACCTCAAAAGCGGTAAAGCGCATCGAAGACGTCAACATGCTGCGCACCCGCCAGTTTGCCGAAGATGCCGGGCCGCTGGCGCATCCGATACGCCCTGACGCCTATATAGAAATCAACAATTTTTATACCTTGACCGTGTATGAAAAAGGTGCGGAAGTGGTGCGCATGATCCACACGCTGATTGGTGCTGACGGCTTTCGCAAAGGCAGCGATTTGTATTTTGAGCGTCACGATGGACAGGCGGTTACCTGCGATGATTTCGTTAGCGCGATGGAGGCGGCCAATAATATTGATTTAAGCCAATTTCGCCGCTGGTATGCGCAGGCTGGAACGCCGGTATTGACCGTTCAACAGCACTATGACCCATCCGCACAAACCCTGACGTTAACCTTGAGCCAAAACTGCCCGCCAACGCCTGGACAAGCGCTTAAAGAACCGCTGCATATTCCGGTAACGGTGGGTTTACTTAACAAAGACGGCTCTGTAGCGCCTTGCAAGTTACAAGCTGGTGGGGGCGACTTCAGTCGCCCAGGGCGGATAAATCCGCCCCTACAAAGCCTTCTGCAGCTCACCCAACCCGAACAAGTCTTTACCTTTGAAAACTTAGTCGGACAGCCGGTGGTGTCTATCCTAAGAGGCTTTTCAGCGCCGGTTAAACTGGTCATGGAACGCAGTCTGGATGAGCTGGCGTTTTTATTAAGCTACGACAGCGACACCTTTAATCGCTGGGAAGCCGGGCAGCAACTGGCCGGACAGATTATTTCAGGGCTGGTTGCCGATTGGCAAAACGGCAGAGACATGCACGTCAGTCCTATCATGGTCGCCGCCATTCAACAGGTGCTGGAGCAACCCTGGGATGACTTGTCGTATTTCTCTTTATTATTAAGTCTGCCCTCGGAAACCTATCTGGCCGAACAAATGCAGGTTGTCGATGTTGAAGCGATTCATGCCGCCCGCGAATTTGTGCTACTGATTTTAGCCGAACAGTTTGAAGAGCAATTCCAGACTTTATATCGAAATAATCATCGGGATGAGTCCGGACAGTTTGATTCCGGCGCAATCGGCCGCAGACGCATCAAAAACACCTGTTTAAGCTATCTCGGTAAGCTGGAAAATAAGGATACTTATCAATTATCCCAACAGCAATTTAACCAAGCTAAAAATATGACCGACCAAATGGCGGCATTAACGGTTATCGTCGATAACCCGCATCCCGCCAAACAACAGTGTCTGGACAGCTTTTACCATCAATGGCAAGCGGAAGCGCTGGTTATCGACAAATGGTTTGCGCTGCAAGCCTCCAGCAGCATGCCCGAAACCTTTGCAACTGTGCAGGCGTTAATGCAACACCCGGCATTCGATTTAAAAAATCCGAACCGGGTCAGGTCGTTAATCGGCGCCTTCAGCCAGTCCAATCCGCTGCATTTTCACGCCGCCAACGGGCAAGGCTATCGCTTTCTCGCCGATCAGATTATCGCGCTGAACACCTTGAACCCCCAGATTGCCTCGCGCATGGTCGGCGCGTTAACGTCTTGGCGCAGATATGACCAAGGCCGACAATCATTGATTAAAGCACAACTGGAACGGATCATGACCACCGAGGCGATTTCCAAAGATGTTTACGAAGTGGCGAGTAAAAGTCTGGCTCAGCAAGCATAAATTCTCATTGACGTAGGAGCGGGCCATGCCCGCGAAGATTTGCGGCGATCTGTTTGCCATACCCGCACCCATCGCGGGCATGGCCCGCTCCTACAGTGCTTAACTAAAAAAATAAAATCATTAGGTGCTGAGCACTTGAGGTAATTCAATGAATGTTGCTGCAAAAAATGTATTAATTACCGGTGCCGCCAAGCGCATAGGCGCGGCTTGTGCGCGGTTGTTGCATAGCGAGGGCTGTAATGTTTTTTTGCATTACCGGTCTTCGGCGACAGAAGCGCAGCAGCTTTGCGATGAACTGAATCAACAGCGGCCCGATTCGGCAAGAATCATGCAGGCCGACTTGCTGAACATGGCCGAGTTGAAGGCTGTTGCCAGAGCGGCCAGTCTGGCCTGGGGCGGCATAGATGTGCTGGTGAATAATGCCTCATCCTTTTACCCAACGGCCATGACCGATGTAAGCGAGCGGCAATGGGACGAGTTATTGGGCAGTAACTTAAAAGCGCCGTTTTTTCTGGCGCAAGCCTTGGCAAAGACCTTAGTCGACAATAAGGGCTGCATCGTCAATATTGTCGACATCCATGCCGAACGGGGCTTAAGCGGTTATCCGGTGTACAGCATCTCAAAAGCCGGACTGGCCGCCATGACCAAGGTTTTAGCCAAGGAGTTGGGGCCCGAAGTCCGGGTCAACGGGGTGGCTCCGGGCGCTATACTCTGGCCGGATAATAATCTATTAGCATCGACCAAACTGGAGATACTGCAACGAGTGGCTTTAAAGCGTAGCGGTGAGCCATTTGATATTGCCAAAGCAGTGCTGTTTTTGATTAAGGATGCCGACTACATCACCGGCCAGATACTGACCGTCGATGGCGGGCGCACCCTATTTTGTTGAGGCCCAGGATGGCGTGACGCGTTTTTGTTTAAGATCGGTCTTGTCAAATTGCTCCCAAAGCTGGGCATAGCTAAGCTGGCTGACCGGGTGTTTCAGGGTAGGAGCGATTTCCGCCAAAGGCTCCAGCACAAAAGCGTAATGCTCAATTTCATTGCGGGGTATTTGCAGGCGGCCATCGTTGATGATCAGGTCGCCGTATAGAATCAAATCCAGATCCAGGGTACGCGCAGCAAATTTCCGGCTGTCGCGGGTACGACCATTATCCAATTCGATTTGTCGCAGCAGTTTGGCAACCGCTTTTACCTCCAAATCGGAATCAAAGCCGACCACCAGATTGTAGAAAGCATCACCGATAAAGCCCACGGCTTCGGTTTCATAAATACTTGAAAGCGTCAGCTCGCCAAAGACTTGCTCAAGCGCGCTGAGGCTGGCAGGAATGTGCTTGTCCTTGTCTATATTGCTGCCTATGCTGATGTAGCCTCGGGTCACGGGTTTATTTCTCCACGTTCAATCACAATGCCGACATCGCTGGCACCGCTGATAGCGCCTTTTTTATTCAGGGTTATTTTCACCCAAGGCACATTAAATTCGTTGCGGATAATGTCGGCTATTTCTGATATTAATTTTTCAACCAGTAAAAACTGACTGCCTTCAACAAAAGAAATAATACGGTGAGAAACTGTTTTGTAATCAAGCGTGTATTGAATATCGTCGGTTTCTGCGGCTTTTCGAATGTCAAAAGCCATCTCAATATCAAGGACGACGGTTTGCTTGGTTACTCGTTCCCAGTCAAAAATGCCGATGATGGTTTCAACTTCCAGTCCGCCTAAAAATATGATGTCCATAATGATTTCCGGTTATGATGCGTGTTTTTTAAAAGCGCTCAGTATCAGGGAAACGTCCGGTGCTGACAAGTTCAAAATGATGAAAAGGTTAGCTAATGATTGAATGGTTGTTTGTTCCGGCCGCCTATTTGATAGGCTCAATTTCCAGTGCAATTATAATTTGTCGCCTGATGGGTTTGCCCGATCCTAGAGAGCAGGGCTCGGGAAACCCCGGTGCGACCAATGTAATGCGTATAGGCGGGAAAAAAGCGGCAGCGATTACCCTGTTGGGCGATATGCTGAAAGGTTTGATCCCGGTCTATGCCGCGAATGTGTTGGAACTTCCCGCCGAGCTAGTCGCTGCGACCGGCTTGGCCGCCTTTATGGGTCATCTCTATCCGGTGTTTTTCGGCTTTAAGGGCGGCAAGGGTGTTGCGACCTCGGTCGGCGTGTTGCTCGGATTTTCCTGGGTGCTCGGCTTTGCCTTCATGGCAACCTGGTTTCTGATTTACAAGCTGGGCAAGATTTCATCCTTGTCTGCCTTAATCGCCTCGATCCTGTCGCCGGTTTTTGCCTGGTTTATAGCGGGGAACGAGGCTATCGTTGCCGCTTCATTGATTATGACGGTTTTTTTATTATGGCGGCATAAAGGCAATATTCAGCGCTTGATGGTTGGGGAAGAGTCGAGCAAGGCTAAAGGCTAAAAATCATATCGATAACCTAATCCCTTTTGGAAAATGATTTAGTCAATATTCCACCTCGTAAATACCGCAATCGTTGTCAAAATCATAAAAAATATAGGGCTTACTAGAATGGATTGGTTAACTTTTTTTGCAGACATAACAAAAACACTAACGTGGCCAATATTTGGTGGGGGTGTAGCTCTATTATTCCATAAACCAATTTCAGGCTTTATTAACCGAACCATAAAAATCGATAAAGACGGAGTAACTGCTATTTCAGCTCCTGAAGCTCAGCGTGAAAAACAAAAACCTGAGGCGGTACAGCAACTTCTTGATGCTATAGGTAGTTCAATAGTAATCACAGCGATTGAAGATTGTATTAAGGATGAATTAAAAACAAAAGGATTAAGTACGGATGGAGACAGCATAGAAGTTCTCATTAGACATTTAGCAGGCACCCAACTACTTTTATCTTTTGAACAAATTCACAATCTAATTTTTGGCAGCCAAATTTTTCTACTTAAAAAGCTTAATGAAGTTGCTGGGCAAGGCAGAGCTTCATCTTTTGTTGATGACCATTTTGATCGCATTAAATTGCAATATCCAGATACGTTTGATGATTGGTCAGTTAATCAATATCTCAATTTTATGTTTGGACATTCACTTATCACCATTCAAAGCAACCAAATTCATATTACAAACAAAGGCGTAGAATATCTAACATGGATAGCACGAAATGGAATTCCTGAAAACAAGCCGCTATAATTGAATAGGTCAGGCAACATCTTTTCGTTGCCCGACATTTTGACTTTCACCTGATTTAATTTAATTCACTAATCGGCCAGCGAGGACGCGCATAAATTTCCAGTCCTTGCTGCTGGCCTGCCATTAAACGCTGACAGCCTGCATAGGCAATCATCGCGCCGTTATCGGTACAAAATTCGAGTCTCGGAAAATAGAGCTGGGCATTCTCCTTGGCAACCATTTGGGTTAAACAGGCGCGAATTTGCTTATTGGCGCTGACGCCGCCGGCAATAACCAGTCTTTTTAGGCCGGTTTGCTGTAAAGCCCGCTTGCATTTAATACTCAGCGTCTCGGCAACTGCCTGTTGAAATGCGGCGGCAATATCGGCTTTGTCCTGCTCGGTTTTGCCGGAAGCGTTGAAGGTATTCATGGTGAATGTTTTTAAGCCGCTAAAACTAAAGTCCAATCCGGGGCGATCGGTCATCGGACGAGGAAATTTAATCTGCGGTGTGCCCTGTTCGGCGAGTGCGGACAGTCTTGGTCCGCCCGGATAGCCCAAGCCCAGCATCTTCGCGGTTTTATCAAAAGCTTCACCGGCGGCATCATCTAAGGATTCACCTAATAGTTGATAACGGCCAATACCCTCAACCTGTACCAGCAGGGTATGTCCGCCTGAAATCAGCAGTGCAACAAAAGGAAATTCCGGCGGATTTTCTTCCAGCATCGGTGCCAGCAGATGCCCTTCCATATGATGAACGGCAATTGCGGGAACTTGCCATGCCCAAGCCAGGCTTCTGGCTGTGGCCGCACCAACCAATAACGCTCCCATCAGGCCGGGCCCTGCGGTGTAAGCAATGCCGTTAATATCACTGCTGGCGAGTTGACTTTCCTGCAAGCATTGCTTGATCAGCGGCACTAATTTGCGGATGTGGTCGCGTGATGCCAGCTCAGGAACAACGCCGCCATATTCGCTATGCATGTCGACTTGGCTGTATAAAAGGTGACTACACAGGCCGTGTTCGGAGTGATAAATAGCGACGCCGGTTTCGTCGCAAGAGGTTTCTATGCCTAAAACGTACATTGAGTTTTTGAATTTTATAAAAGTAAAGGTATAATTAAGGGTTCTGTTTGTTCAGTGGATTGAAAAATCCTAACTTTTTAAATATTAACATATTCAGGTCATTATAATGCCTTCAGTAAAAATCAAAGAAAACGAACCTTTTGATATTGCAATTCGTCGCTTTAAACGCGCTTGTGAAAAAGCCGGTGTATTGGCAGAAGTGCGTCGTCGTGAGTTTTATGAAAAACCAACTGCAGAACGCAAACGTAAAGGCGCTGCTGCCGTTAAACGTCACTTGAAAAAATTAGCGCGTGAACGTTATGCGTTGAAAAACTTACGTCGCGGACGTCCTGCACTGTAAATATTAAGGTTAATACGATGGATTTGTTAACAGATCGTATCAAGGAAGATATGAAGGCCTCCATGAAAGGTGGCCATAAGGCAAGACTAGGGGTGATTCGTTTGATTTTGGCTGCCATTAAGCAGGTTGAGGTCGACGAGCGCATTGTTTTGGATAATGAACGGGTTATCCTGGTTCTTGATAAGATGCTCAAGCAGCGTCGCGAATCCATTCGTCAATTTGCTGATGCCGGTCGACAAGATTTGGTCGCTATTGAAGAGGCTGAAATTCCAGTAATTCAGGATTTTTTGCCGCAAGCTCTGACTGAAGCCGAAGTTGACTTAATGGTTAAAGACGCGGTTGCAGAGTCCGGTGCAGAATCGGTTAAAGATATGGGCAAGGTTATGGCTTTGCTTAAAGCAAAAATGCAAGGGCGCGCGGATATGTCGGCTGTGAGTGTCAAAATTAAGGCTGCACTAGCTGGGTAGTTTTTTTATTGACTTTGTGCGGCAACGACTCTTGTGCCGCCTCGGCAGCTGCTCCCTGCGGTGCTCTACCTCCTGCATGACCCACAGGGATACGGGGAATGCAGAGAAATGACAGGATCATTTCCTGTTCATGCAGTCGTCGGCAACTGCTCCATGCGTTGCTCTACCTCCTGCATCCATGCAGTCGTAAAGCGCCTACTTTTGTCAGTCTTCTCCATTAGATCGGCAGTCGGAGCATTGTGTGTCAGGTAGAATCCCTCGCGAGTTTATTGATGAGCTTTTGGTGCGAGTTGATATTGTCGACTTAATCGATTCGCACGTCCCTCTAAAAAAAACGGGTAACAATTTTGTCGCCCGCTGCCCTTTTCACGCCGAAAAAACGCCCAGTTTTTCTGTAAACCAAAAGAAACAATTCTTTTATTGCTTTGGCTGCGGCGTTAGCGGTAACGCGATTAGCTTTCTGATGGATTTTAGCCATCTTGATTTTGTTGAGGCGGTTGAAGACTTGGCCGGATTTGCCGGGGTCGAGGTGCCCAGGGAATCAATCGAATATCAGCCAGGGCAGAAGAAAGAAGACTTAAATAGTTTGTATTTGCTAATGGAGCAGGTAGCTAATTTTTATGCAGAGCAGCTGCGGATCGGTGATGAAGGAAAAAAAGCCGTTGAGTATTTAAAAAATAGAGGCGTCAGCGGCGATTGTGCCGGTGATTTTATGCTGGGCTATGCGCCAGACGAATGGAACGCCTTGGCGTCTCGATTTAACCCAAGATTATTACTCGATGCTGGATTGCTAGTCAGTAAAGAAGACGGGCACACCTATGACCGTTTTCGCGGTCGAATCATGTTCCCTATCAGGGATAAGCGTGCTCGGATTATTGGCTTTGGTGGGCGGGTGCTTGACGATTCTTTGCCCAAATACTTGAATTCTCCAGAAACATCCCTATTTCACAAAGGCAAAGAAGTTTATGGCTTGTATGAGCTTCTGGAAAAAAATGCCAAGCCCCAGAGGATTCTGATTGTTGAAGGCTATATGGATGTTATCGCCCTCGCTCAATTTGACATTCGTTACGCGGTTGCAGTCCTAGGAACGGCGGCTTCGCAGGCGCATCTGGATTTATTGTTCCGGTTTTCCTCGGAACTGGTATTTTGTTTCGATGGTGACAAGGCAGGCAGGGAAGCGGCATGGAGAGCGATGGACGCCGCTTTTTCCAGCTTAAAAGATGGGCGACAGATTCGTATTATGCTGTTACCGCAAAATCATGATCCTGATTTGCTAATACGAGAGCAAGGGGTTGATGGGTTTGTTGGTCGCGTACAGGGAGCGGAAACCTTGTCGGAATATTTTTTCGGGCATTTTTCGAATGAGTTAAATCTGTCCGAAATGGAAGGTCGAGCGCAATTAGTCAGTAAGGCTAAGCCTTATCTGGAGAAGATGCCGGAGAGTGTTTTTAAAGAGATGATGTTTGCACGACTAAAAGAATTGTCTGGGTGGGATCGCCTGGATATTTTGGAGAATGCAGCTACACTTGCTCTTAAGTCTCCGCCAAAAATAGGTGGAAAGCGGCCTCAGGATAATGGCAGATTGTCGTCGGCGCGGGTTGCGGTTGCCTTGCTGGTTCAGAATCCCAGGCTAGCTGAGTTGCTTGATCAACGAGAAATAGACTGGAGTGGGCTTGAATTTTCAGGGGCGCCTCTGTTTAAAAATATTTTAAACATGATTGCAGGTAAACATCCGACAAATGCAGCTGTTTTGATGGAGTGTTATCGAGATGCTGCTGAAGAAAAATCCATAAAAGCATTGGCTTTTTTGGATCTGCAGATTTCCGATGACAAGGTAGATGTCGTATTTTGTGACGCAGTAAACAGATTGCTAATTCAAGCCAGGGAGGCTGGATTAGCTAGATTGCTGGATAAAGACAAGACCAAGGGATTGGATGCACAGGAAAAAGAGCTGTTGCGTAAAATGCTTACAGGTAAATAGTTTTATGCCCGACACCCTTCGGGTAAATGCAAATCTGTTCCAGACAGATTTGTGGTGCAAAATAACAGGAATTTGTAGTATAATTTTCGGTTCGGCGAAGTTAGGTCGAGCAGAGTCTTACGTGAGTAAATATGAATCAAGAACAACAGCAGTCCCAACTTAAACAATTGATAGCCAAAGGCAAAATGCAGGGTTACCTGACTTATGCCGAGGTTAATGATCACTTGCCTAGTGATATTGTTGATCCTGAGCAAATTGAAGATATTATTGGAATGATCAATGATATGGGGATTCAGGTTTACGAAGTTGCTCCAGATGAAGACTCCCTTATTACTGATTCAGCGGCCGCATCTGCGGACGATGAAGATGCTGAAGAAGTGGCCGCTTTAGCCTCTGTTGATAGTGAGTTCGGCAGAACCACGGATCCAGTGCGCATGTACATGCGGGAAATGGGCTCAGTGGAATTACTGACTCGCGCAGACGAATTAAAAATTGCTAAACGTATTGAAGAAGGTCAGCAGCAATTGGTTAAAGCCATTGCTCGTTCCTGCATAGTAGTTGAAAATTTTTTACAATCATTTGATAGTATTACCGGTGAAGAAGGCAGTATTCGCCTGACGGATTTAATTTCCGGTTTTGTCGATTTATCTGAGCCCGAAGATTTTGTCGCCGCACTGCCTGTGACCGACGATGCCGAAGAGACTGATGCTGAAGAAGAGCCGAAGGGGCTTAATTACGAGGAAGTTAAAGAAAAAGTAGAAGTGCTCCGAAAACAGTTGAAATCGGCTGCTGCTACGATTAAAAAGCATGGCTATTCAAGTGACAAGGCAGGACATGAGCTTGATGCGGTGGCTGATCTGTTTATGGAGTTTAAATGGATCCCCGCGTATTTAAAGAAATTGACGGCTATTATTCCTAATGGCGTTACCGCTGTGCGTGAACAGGAAAAGCTGATTATGGATGTTTGCATCAATCATGCAAAGATGCCTCGTAAGGAGTTTATTGCCTCTTTTCCTGGGCAGGAAACCAGCTCAGAATGGTTCGATCAGTATTTAAGTGCCGGGAGCAAGTACTCGGCTGCATTGAAAGAGCGTGAAAAAGAAGTCAGAAAAGCGCAAAAGATATTAAGCGATATAGAGGCGGAATATGGCCTGAACATTAGCGGATTAAAGGATATTAATCGGCGCATGTCTATCGGCGAAGCCAAAGCGAGACGTGCGAAAAAAGAAATGATTGAGGCTAATTTAAGGTTGGTTATTTCGATTGCTAAGAAATACACTAATCGCGGATTACAATTCCTGGATTTGATTCAGGAAGGCAATATCGGTTTAATGAAGGCGGTCGATAAGTTTGAATATCGTCGCGGCTACAAATTTTCTACCTATGCAACCTGGTGGATCAGGCAGGCGATCACCCGATCCATAGCGGATCAGGCCAGAACTATTCGTATTCCGGTGCATATGATCGAAACGATCAATAAACTGAATCGAATTTCCAGGCAGATACTTCAGGAATTGGGACGGGAGGCAACGCCGGAAGAATTGGCTGAGCGCATGGAAATGCCTGAAGATAAGGTTCGTAAGGTATTGAAAATTGCCAAAGAGCCTATTTCTATGGAAACGCCTATCGGTGACGATGAAGATTCTCATTTGGGAGATTTCATAGAAGATGCTAAAGTATTGTCCCCAGTGGAAGCAGCAACGATTGCCGGCTTGCGCGAATCGACACAAAACGTGTTGGCGGGATTAACCGCAAGGGAAGCTAAAGTTCTGCGCATGCGGTTCGGTATCAATATGAATACCGATCATACGCTGGAAGAAGTAGGCAAACAGTTCGATGTGACCCGTGAGCGGATTCGTCAAATTGAAGCCAAGGCATTGAGAAAACTCAGGCATCCATCAAGATCAGAGCAATTAAGATGCTTCCTGGATGGTGAATAAATAAACATATAGGGCCCTTAGCTCAGTTGGTTAGAGCGTCCGACTCATAATCGGCAGGTCGTAGGTTCAAGTCCTACAGGGCCCACCATACATAAGAAAGGCTGCCTCGGCAGCCTTTTGTACATCAGGGTTTTACATTTTAAAGGTGGTATCGTGAGCAATAATTATACTTTCACATCGGAATCTGTTTCAGAAGGCCATCCTGATAAAGTTGCCGATCAAATTTCAGATGCGGTACTTGACGCTTTATTGGCTCAAGATCCACGCTCACGTGTCGCTTGCGAAACCCTGGTAAAAACCGGCATGGTCATTTTGGCCGGAGAAGTCACTACCGATGCCTGGGTTGACCTTGAAGCCCTGGTACGCAAAGTCGTTTGCGACATCGGTTATGATCACGGCGACATCGGTTTCGACGGTCAAAGTTGCGCGGTTTTAAATGCTATCGGCAAGCAATCGGCGGATATTGCGATGGGTGTTGACGAGGCCGCTAATCATGAGCAGGGTGCGGGCGATCAGGGCTTAATGTTCGGTTATGCCAGCAATGAAACCGATGTGCTGATGCCGGCTCCGATTACCTACGCTCATCTGTTGGTCAAGCGTCAGGCCGAAGTACGTAAAAATAAAACCCTGCCTTGGCTGCGCCCTGATGCGAAAAGTCAGGTTACCTTTCGCTACGAAAACAACAAACCCGTAGCAATTGACGCGGTCGTTTTGTCTACCCAGCATTCGCCTGACATTGGTGCAAAAGCCTTGCATGAAGCGGTGATGGATGAAATTATTCTGCCGGTTCTGCCCAAAGAATGGCTGCATAAAGACACCAAATATTTCATTAATCCAACCGGCCAGTTCATTATCGGTGGCCCCGTCGGCGACTGCGGTTTAACCGGACGTAAAATCATCGTTGATACCTACGGCGGCATGGCAAGACATGGCGGCGGTGCATTTTCCGGTAAAGATCCATCAAAAGTTGATCGTTCTGCAGCGTACATGGCGCGCTATGTAGCCAAAAATATTGTTGCAGCCGAATTAGCTGAGCGCTGCGAGATCCAGGTTTCATATGCCATTGGTGTTGCAGAACCTACGTCGATCAGTATTGAAACCTTTGGTACCGGTAAGGTCAGTGAAGACAGACTGGTGGAAATTGTCAGAGATATTTTTGATCTAAGACCCAAAGGCCTGGTTTCCATGTTGGGCTTGTTGAAGCCTATCTACCAAACAACGGCTGCGTATGGCCATTTCGGCCGTAACGAGGATACTTTCAGCTGGGAAAAAACCGACAAAGTTGACGCATTAAAAGATGCAGTCGGCCTTTAACTAAATACAGGAAATATAATGAGCCAAGCAGATTATAAAATCGCCGATATCGCTCTGGCAGAATGGGGCCGCAAGGAAATTAATATTGCCGAAACTGAAATGCCGGGATTGATGGCATTGCGTGAAGAATTCGGTGCAGCACAGCCCTTAAAAGGCGCACGTATTGCCGGTTGTTTGCACATGACTATTCAGACAGCGGTATTGATTGAAACCCTGACTGCATTGGGCGCAACTGTGCGTTGGTCTTCCTGCAACATTTTTTCTACCCAAGACCATGCCGCGGCGG